>JAZDHC010000064.1:0-6385 GCA_043806395.1 Candidatus Desantisiibacteriota bacterium
CGGGGAGCCTGATAGCCCGGGACATATGGCCGAAATAGCATATGTGCCCGGCGGTTCTGTGCCGAGAGTAAGCGTTGATGATGCCATGCCTTGAATATTGGTTGTAGTTGTCGCAGGTAAGATAGAATATCCTGTAGCACCGGATGGAGCATGAATAACCTGCCAGTCTATATCCACGCCAGGGCAAGGATTATTGTATACATCCACTACCTTAACCACAAATGGTTCGTTCAGGGTAAGGGTACAGGTATTTGCCTGATTATTCCCAGAAATATAGCTCAGTGTTGTTGGTGTACCAGGGATAATGATGGCTGAGGTCGTACAGGTAAGTCCAAGATACGCAGCCATAATGGTCTGTGTTCCCATATTCTTTGCATGAAAGACATTACCTGCAAAATCTCCACCACCTGAGGCAGTAAAAGTAGTTGACCCGGTAACATCAACCCAGGAATCTCCGTCACTGATACATTGGTAGGTTACATATTCATCTGCTCGCATTACCCTGTTTTGAGGCTGGATCCTGAGCCCGCTAAGACAATAGTATATTGCGTCTTCCTTAACGAAAGGAATCTCAACAGCAGTTTCATCCCTTTCTGTGTACAATTTCGTCTGACTATTAATGGTTACACCTGATGTCCCCCGCTCTTTTGCCCTGAATTGTAAATAGCAAAGTACCCCGGAACCAGTACCAGAGCCAGTCATCAAGCCAAACGAGTATTTTAGGGAACCTGTGCCAATCAAGGTTACAGCAAAACAATTTGGCATAAATGTCCCACTACCTACGGATATAGCCTCAAGTATATCCGGGTTAAAGTCAATATAAATATCGGCTGAAACCAATTGTCCTACATTTATCACCTCTACCTGTGCGGTAAATTCCTGACCCTTGACAACATTCTGGGTTGAGGGGGTGATTTTCAGGGTAACAGAGGGGAGAATCATAAATCTCTTGGTATCCATGACATTGGTATCTAATCCCCGGGCAATAATGGTGGTTGTGCCCATTGGTTGAGTGTCAACCGTGAAGACTAACTCGAATCCACCGTTTACCATAGTATTACCAAGAGCAATCATAGCAGTGGTTCCAAAATTAATACCAACTGTCTCATTTGCCCTGAAGCCATTACCAGCCACTGTAACAATAGTGCCTATTTGACCGGCTGTTGGGGAGATCAGGATAATATGTGGCAATATCCTGAAGCCGACAGAGGCGATGAAATTAGAAGTAATTCCGCTAACCCGAACAGTAGTAATGCCATAGGGCTGGGTATCTACAGTGAAGGTGGCACTGAATGCACCGTTGCTATTTGAAGTAACATTGCAGATAGCTTGTGTTGTACCAAAAGCAATCTGCAGCAATTCACATGCAGCAAAGCCATTGCCCATGATTTGCACTACAGTTCCTACAGTGCCACTGATTGGGGTTATTTCTGTAAGGGAAGGACGAATATTAAAGCTTGACCCTGCCTCAGCCAAAGAAACCATTCCACTGACTGTAATCATGGTGATACCACAGGGCTGGGTATTTACAATAAAGGCAGTAGTAAATGTGCCGTACATGGAGGCTATTCCTGTAATAATGGCTGAATTCATTCCAAAGTTTACACAAATATTCTCACCAGAGCCAAAGCCATTGCCGGCTATGGTAACATAGGTACCTATTGTGCCTTGTGTAGGGATTACCATGCTTATATTCGCTTTTATGGCAAATGTAGCTGTGGCATGTATATTGAATGTAACACCATAAGCAGCAACGGGGTTTGTGCCATAGGATTGGATGTCAACGGTGAAGGTAGTTGCAAATGTGCCGTTGGAATTGGCAATGGTTATAGCAATCGCTGAATTCGTTCCAAACTCAATTATTACCGATTCACTTGCCCCATACCCATTGCCTGTCACCGTAACAAGGCTACCTACCGTACCCATGGTAGGATTAATAGATACCTTGGGCAGGATAAAAAATACTGCATCAGCTGTTTTGCCAGAGATTAAGCCTGTAGCCCTGATTGTAGTTGAACCGCAGGGTTGGGTGTCAACGATAAAGTCAGTGGCAAATATGCCGTTGGAATTGGTGGTGGTTGTAGTAATTGCTACATTCATTCCAAATCCAATTCTTACTGGTTCAGTTGCGACAAAGCCATTGCCAATAACCGTGACTATGCTGCCTATTGTGCCAGAGGTGGGGATGATATTGATTTGTGCTGGAGGTAGAGTTGGAGTACCTTGAAATTCATAGGCACCCATGTCAACAGTGGTGCCGAATATGCGGGGATTACCGTCTGCGTCAGTGGATGGGATGGCGGGGGCGGTGTTGGAGCCGGCGTTTATGCAGGGGGAGGTGGATTGAAGTCGATAGTTACTAGTTGAGGTGCTGACAAACTGTGGGTTGGCAGAGATATTGCCATTGACACCTGTTTGATCAGATATCCCACAATAATTCTGTGAGCTATTGCCCCAAAAATCACTATAACCAATAGTTGGAGAAGAAGAGCGGCAGTCGATGCCAGAATCATTCTCTGATATGATGTTGGTGCTAATGGTTGGGGAGGAGTAGCAGTCGCAGTAGATACCTTGGTTACTATTCCCTGATATAGTGTTGTTGGTGATGGTTGGAGAGGATATGTAGCAGTGAATGCCCCGGTTATTATTCCTTGATATAATGTTGTTGATGATCAAAAAAGAACCAGGACAACCGTAACACTGGATGCCCTGATGCCCATTCCTTGATATGGTGTTATTGGTGATGGTTGGGGAGGAGTAGACGCAACAGATGCCTACCCCAGTATTTCCTGATATGGTGTTATTGGTGATAATTGGACATGTGGTGACGGTTGAATCTATATTGTGTGTACAATATATTCCATTTCCTGTTGCCCCAGTTATTCTAAACCCTGCTATAATAGATGCACCATTCCCATCAAAGGTTACAGCATCCCCATCCGTAGCCGGATCAATGGTTGGCATCCCCACACCAACCAAAGCAACCCTCTTAGTTATAGACACACATTCCGTATAAGTCCCCTCTGCCACAGTCACCGTCCCCCTACCGGACACACATCCACCCCTGCCTGTATACTCGTAAACACCGTCGTAGTTCCAGACACTGTAACCCCTTCACAAAATCCCAAACCCATCCAGCCCAACCCCAAAAACCCCAGAATCCCAATAATCCCAACCACCTTAAATTTCATCATTTTCTTCCTCCTCCTTGAATTTTATTCCTCGCCAATCCTGCGAAAGTAATTTTTAACCAACTTATTGCCAAATTCTGCACAATTTTTTTGTTATTTTAATGCCTTTGTGCCTTTATGTATAATTTCCTATCATTAAGAGTGCTGAATTAGATAATACTATTTTGTAACTACTCAGCTATTGTTATTTCAAACACATTTTGAATCAGCCAACTATTCAAAGGGTGTAAGCAAGGTAAAAGAGAAAGGGAAGAGATTAAAGGGAAAATGGAAAAAACTGGAAAAAGGGGAAAAAGAAACATAATTCTCTCTCTTCTTTCCATTTTTCCCTACTTTCCCCTTTTTCCTTATTTACACCTGAGTAGTTACATGTGTTTAGAATAATAATAGCTGAGTAGTTACACTATTTTTTAATATAACACATAAAATTCAACTTGTCAAGTTTTATTTTTGTCCAGCACAGGGCAATTGCAAGAGAGCATTGCATAAGTTATAAAGCCATATCTATGCTCTTGGGCTGCTTCACCTCATTTTTTCAGCCTCATTTTTATTTTGCTTGACATTTTGCAGCCCAACTTACAATACAATAGTGGTGTTGTCCACGATTGAGATAATAGTGGATTACTTTTGCTGACATGATAATAACATCTGCTTGAGATAGCTATCATTTGGTGATAATCTGAGGGCTGTGGTAAATTCAGAGGTGGCTTTATCAAATCTACCTTGTTTGAAATAAATAGACCCAAGAACACGATGATACCGAGGATTGTCAGGAACAAGCAAGACAGCTTGTTTCATCTTTTCCTCTGCCTTTAGCAGGTCACCTGCTTCAAAGTAAATCCGACTAAGGGATACCAGAACATTTACCATGGTTGGATTATATCTTATGGCTTTTTCCAGAGAAAATAACCCATTTTTTTTCAACCCATGTTGAATCTGTAACTCACCCAGTATTCTCCAGTATTCTGCGTGTTCAGGACATATCTTGATTGCTTTCTTTATCTCCTGCAGGGCTTCTTTATACTTATTCTCATGAACATATATAGCTACCAGATTGTTATGTGGATCACCAAAAACTGGTTTTAATTCTATGGCACGATTACATGCAGCAATTGCCTTATCTCTATCAAAGGCATCACCATATAAAATATAACTCTCTCCATAAGCTGAGCTTAGAATATTATAATAATAGGCATGATATGGATTAACCCTGACAGCATCCTCCGCTCGTTTAATGAGCATTGATAGTGCTTCTCTTGAGCCATTTGATTTGTTGGAATAAGCTGTCAGCAACTCTCCATAGTAACCCTCTTCGTTTGGGTTATATTCCAATGCTTTTTCGTACATACAGATAGCTTGATCAATGTCTTGGCGTTGAGCTAACCCCAGTCCATTTTTGTAATAGACATCGGCTATCCAAGCAAGAAGAGAATATCGAATAATGATAACACACAAAAGAATAGATGCTATCAACAGGCTTATCCTCACCAGACGGTTAATGTTAACAGTATGGAAGACATACCCCATAGGTTTTGCCCCAATACCAACGATACTGCCTATCAATATCCAGAAAAGGGATGAGGTGGAAATGACACCAAATCCAACCGTATTTTGAACCATATAAGAGATAATAGCCACTATCCCGGCAGAGACAAGCCATTTATCAGGATATACCATCCTTTTCCATAACCTTATAGTTATTATAAAAAAAACAGATAGTAACCAGAGGTAGACAGCAAGTCCAATAAGCCCGCGCATAGCTGCAATATCAAGCATCTCATTATGTGCCCTGTCGATTAAGGTATTGTAATTGCCCTCAGATTGAACAAATTCAAGGATTTCGTATTTAGTAGAAGCCATACGCAAGGCATCAGGTCCTACACCAAGCAAAGGGTTATTGGCTATAACGCGTAAGGTTGTCTTCCATATCTGAATACGACTGGCAAAGGTACCTGCTGCCTCAATCTTTTTTTTCCCTTCTGATTGGACAACACGGATGGTACCTGTGAGTTTAGGCAAAGGTGAGGTTTTTTCATGCAAACAAAGCCCGATGGTAGTCAAGATAATAATCAATCCATATATTGATACTACTTTTCGCTTTTTCCATATTTCTGTCCTGTTTAAGATGGTAAATATAAGCAATCCAATTAAAAGCCCAAGAAACCCACCACGATTTTTGGTAATTATCAGGCAGCTATACATGAGAAGACTGCTAATGCCAATAAGGATGATATATCTTTTTGTGTTGCTATTCAAAAGCAACCCAATCCCGAGAAACACAACCATGGACATGTATCCACCAGTATAGTTTGGATTACCAAAGAAGGAAATGGGTACACCGTCACTTCCCCATCTGGAAAGATCAACCCCAAATGGCTGGAGTATACCACAAACAGCAGCGATAACCCCAACACACACAAGAATTATTGCACCCTTTTTTGCCTAGGCAATATCCCTGACAAGGTTGACGCATATGTAGCACAGAGCCACATAATTTATTAGGGTAAGCAATCCCTCATTGCGTTTATATTCACCAATTATACTCATATGTGGAAGAATCGAGAAGCAGGTTGACAGGATACAGCTAAATAAAAAGGCAAGCAAGGGGATATTGATAGGTGTCTTTAATACCGTTATCTTGCCACTCATACCCATCTTAATTGACCAGATAAGTAAACATCCACAGGTAAGTACCCACATCCAAACAGCCTTGCCCAACTCAATGTTGGATAGTCGTGGGTCAATAATCAAGGGAATACCTATGAGCATCAACAGGAGACACCCACACATAAGTCGTTTATCTGCTTGAGTCCAGAAATGTATTTTGTGCCCCTGTTCTTGCTCTGTTTTTTTGTATTTTTTCATAACTACCTTGTGTTCCTTAATCCCTTAGGAATTTCGGGAATTTCGGAGGGATTGGGGAGGGATTGGGGTCAGACCTTGATTACAGAATTCACTTTGTAATAAATTCAATTTTCAAGGAATAAACTTAACCATGCCCAGGAATTTCGGGGACATAATACTAAATTTTTTCAATCTCTTTTTTCTTCCACGGACCCTTCGGACCTCGCTTCAGTAAACCAAGTACACGACCTGACATGTTCTCTGTCTGTACTATAAATTCCTCACTGCCAAGTGGTCTGCCTGTGCGAGTGTGATGACATATATCATCAACCACATCCTTGTTTAATCCA
>JAZDHC010000065.1:0-5166 GCA_043806395.1 Candidatus Desantisiibacteriota bacterium
CGACTCTGCGTCTCTGCGGTGGAAAAATATCAAAATGAGAATTACTACCATTGCGTCAGTTTAAGGTTGTTGAGACACTATTCCTTATCTGCAAAGTTGACAAAGACTCAACTCTTTTCACACAAAAGCCAGAAGAGCCAATATTTCTTGTGAGAGGTTCGCCGTTTGATAATTGGCTTGCACCACCAGCTTAACTTCCAGTAAAATTTGAATCCCAAAAACTCAAAGTTTGTGCCGTTTCCCCTATCCTCTATGCTAAAACGCAGCTTATCTTTTTCTCCCTCATGATAGAGACAACGACCATAGCAAGTGTTTGAGGGCTAACCGAGACAATGTTTCGTGTTAATACCTCGCTAATTAATTTTTTTGCCATCATTTTTTCTCCTCCACCATAATTATATAGGTCGTATAGGACTTATATGACCTATAATTTTAACCATACCACAAACCTCGTCCCCTTCCCCACCTCGCTCTCCACCTTTATCCTACCACCATGTGCCTCAATAAAACGGTTACAAATACTAAGACCCAACCCCATCCCCTTTTTCTTGGTAGTATGAAATGGATCGAAAATATTGGCAATCTCTTCTGCTGGTATGCCCTTACCCGTATCAGAAACGCTTATCTTAATAAAATCCCCTTCCTTGTCAGGACAGACACATAGGTCTGTCCCTACTGTCAACTTTTTCCGTTCAACTCCCTCCATCGCCTCAGCCGCATTCTTGACAAGGTTAACTACCACCTGTTTCAGCCGGCCAAAATCAGCAGAAATCTCCGAGATATTATCTACCAATTCCTGTTTTACCTCTATGCCGGAAAGGACTGTCTCCGGCAGCTCACTTATTGCAGTTTTAATCATATTGTTTACATTTACCATATCCATCTTTAACTCAATTGGTCTGGCAAAATTTAAGAGATCCTCAATAAACAGAGACATTCGAGACACAGCGTCCCCTATCTGTTTAATAGTTTGTGCAACCATAGGATTTTCTTCCCTTATTACCTTCTTCAGCAGGTAAAGCCCGGAGCTAATCACCATTAAAGGATTCCGTATCTCATGGGCAGCCTCTGAAACTATTTGTGCCGCCGCAGCCAATTTCTCTGTCTTGATAAGCTTATTTTGTGTTATCGAAAGGTCATCGGTCATCTGATTAAAGGCAATAGCCAGATCACCAATCTCATCATTTGTGTTTATGGCTATCTTATAATCAAAATTACCTTGGGCAACAATCCTTGTGTCTGTCACCAATTTATCAATGGGTCTGCCCAACACAACCTTAAGCAATATGGTAATTGCTATGGATGCAAAAATAATACCAAGGCTGATGATTAATATCATGGCTCGCTGAATACCCCTTAATCTATCCCTTATATTATCCAATGAGAGAACAAGCCGTACATTGCCAATCTTTTCAAACTTTTTCCCCTGTCCACCCAGAACCAACTCCTCCTTAGTATCATTAATCGTTTCCGTCTGAATAACAGCCGTATATTCACAACTATGCGATAAGGGAGTGAATTTCCCCTTAGGAAATGGGGTCAGGGGGTTCTCCCCCTTAGAAAAGGGGGTCAGGGGGTTGTTACTTCCCTTTTTGAACAGCACCTGTTCCTTCTCATCCCTGATTTCACAAAAAATAACATCCCTCTGGCTTAAAACATTTACACCTATTGATGAAAGCATATCTTTATTGCCAAACAAGACAGGATATTCACAATTCATAGCCAGACCCTTGACCAATGCCTTTGCCCTATCATCAAACTCCATCATTAATGCCTGTTTTCCATAATTAAAGGAAAAAAAGCCAATAACTATACTTAAAGTACTGATTAACAGGATAAACAGAAAGATTATTTTATGTGTAATGCTAATCCTCATCTGCCAAATACCTCCTTAGCCTCTTTAATGGTTGCTTGAGGGATTTTGATGCCTGTTTTTTCAGCAACCAAGAGATTTAAGGAAAATGTAATCCTGCGAGGGGATTGGGAAGGAATAGTAGAAGTGCCATACATGTCGCCTCTACATATCCTCATGGCCATCTCTGCTGTCTGTCTCCCAAGATCCTGATAATCGCAATCAAAGGAAACAAATGCCCCTGCCTTAGTGTAAAATGAGGAAAGTCCGATAATAGCAAATTTTCTTTTCAAGCCTTCCATGAACAAATACTCTATGGATTTAGGGAAATATATTTTTGCATCCGGGATCATGAGAAAGCAATCTATTTTGGGGGACATTTTCTGAATCGCCCCGGCTATTTCTTCACCAGAGTTTATCTTTAACGCTACAACCTCATAGCCAAATTCCTTGCACAATTGGGAAATTTTTGCAACAAGTTCAGCGGTTTCTGTCGAGTAAATCAAGCCAATCCTCTTTGCATGTGGAAGGTTTTTATTAATCCACTGAAGTTTTGCATCTGTTGGGATAGACATGGTAACACCTGTAACAAGAGCACCCTCAATATCATCTTGATTAATAACCATACAGGCAATAATAGGAATATCCTCTACCCTCATCTTTAGTAATCTTAATGCTCTTGTGCCAAGGGCAAGAACTATTTGTGGCTTTTCCTTTTTTATTCTCAGAACTACTGTTTCTGAGTCATCATTTGCCAGATTATAAGTAGAAACACTCAAATTCACGCCATTTTTCTTAAAGAACTCATCAAACCCTTCCCATGCCTGATGATATGCCTCCATGTCTGACGAGAATACAACCGAGATTGTTGTCTGGTCAAGGGCAAGACAGGGGGTGTTATGTAACAATAGAAGGGTGATAAGCAAGCATATTGACACGCCTATTTTTTTTGACATAAACACCTCCAATGTATTAGGCACAAAGGTATTATACGCTAATTGGCTGTAAAAGTCAATCTATTTTTTTAACCAACCCAGGGCAACCGCCTTCAGCCTTCCTCACCCTGCATCATTACCAATTACCTTACTACCTTCCCAACCTCCCTTTCCCCCTACCCCCGCATTCCCATAATCTCATCCCTCAGCACCGCTGCATATTCATAATCCATTCGTTCTGCTGCCTCAGCCATCTGGATTTCCAACTCTTTAATAATTGCCGCCTTATCACCCTTAACCTGACATTTTATCCTTACCTCTTTTACTAATTGTGGCACAAGTGCTTCGGATATTTCTTTTTTAATGGTTTGGGGGATAATGCCATGGATACGATTATATTCCATTTGAATATCCCGTCTACGATTGGTTTCATCTATTGTCCTTTGCATGGAGCCGGTAATTGAGTCTGCGTACATAATCACCTTTGCCTCCACATTTCTGGCACACCTTCCCACTACCTGAATCAAGGATGTGTCTGATCGCAAAAACCCCTCCTTGTCTGCGTCCAGAATAGCCACCAATGAAACCTCAGGCAAATCCAACCCCTCTCGCAAGAGGTTTATGCCCACCAGCACATCAAATTCACCCTTTCTTAAATCCCGCAAGATTTCAACCCGTTGCAAGGTCTTTATTTCTGAATGCAGGTATCGGACTTGCAATCCCTCTTTGCTCAGATAATCAGCCAGATCCTCAGCCATGCGTTTGGTCAGGGTGGTAATCAATACCCGATGATGAGCCTGAATATGTTGCTGCATCTCATTTATCAGATCCTGAATCTGTCCATTTATCGGTCTTACCTCTATCACTGGATCAATCAATCCGGTTGGCCTGATAATCTGCTCTACCACCTGTGTCGTCTTTTCCAATTCATATGGACCGGGTGTAGCCGAAACAAAAATGGTTTGAGGCATGAGTTGCTCAAATTCAGGAAACCTTAATGGCCGATTATCATAGGCTGATGGGAGACGAAAGCCATATTTGATCAGATTTTCTTTTCTTGCCAGATCCCCGGCATACATGGCTTTAATCTGAGGGATGGATACATGAGATTCATCAATAACAAGAAGAAAATCCTCAGGAAAGTAATCAAGCAATGAATATGGCCTCATCCCTGCCGATCTGCCATCAAAATGCCGAGAATAGTTTTCTATGCCGCGACAGCCTCCGGTTTCTCTGAGTAATTCCAGATCATACCTTGTTCTTGAATCAAGCCGCTGCATTTCTAAGAGTTTATTTTTTTCCTTGAATTCAATCAGGCTTTTTCCCAATTCTTCTTCAATAGACAGGATTGCCCTTTCAATCCTTGGTCTATTCGTCACAAAGTGTTTTGCCGGATAAACAAGGAGCGTATCCTGTTCCCGAATTCTCTGACCGCTCACCGGAGAAATCTCACTTATCCGTTCTATTTTCTCCCCAAACATCTCAATTCGATGAGCTGTCTGGCTGTAGGAGGGAAATATTTCAATAGTATCCCCTCTGACACGAAATTTCCCACGGCAGAAGTCAATATCATTTCGTTCATAATATATTTCAATCAGTTTTTTCAGGATAATCTCCCGCTGAACAATATCCCCTTTTTGAACCAGAAGATATGCCTCTTTATACTCCTCTGGCGAGCCAATATTGTAGATACAGGAAACACTGGAAACAATAATCACATCCCTCCGAGAAATCAGGGTACAGGTAGCCTCCAACCGCAGCCTGTCTAATTCATCATTGATGGCTGAGTCTTTTTCAATGTAGGTATCGCTTGCAGGCAGGTATGCCTCAGGCTGATAATAATCATAATAACTGACAAAGTAACACACAGCATTATGAGGAAATAATGTCTTAAATTCATTATAAAGCTGGGCTGCAAGTGTCTTATTGTGAGAGATAACTATGGTGGGTCGGTTTGTTTGGGCAATAACATTGGCAATGGTAAATGTTTTACCTGAACCGGTAACACCCAGCAATATCTGGTCTTTTAATCCCTGATCTAATCCTGTGACTAATTGAGATATTGCCTTTGGCTGGTCACCGGCAGGGAGAAATGGGGAGACTAATTGGAAGTTGGTATTGTTCATGGTTAAAACATCCTTACGACAGGCAGAATTGGGAAATTGGGAAATTTCTGAATTCTGCAATTGACAATTGCTGAATTGCAGAATTGCAGAATTGCAGAATTGGGGAAATTGCCTACTGTCGCGTCAACTTTGACATGTCGCAACAAATATTCTGGATTCCTGCTTTCGCAGGAATGACAACAATCACCGAGTTGTCATTCCTGCGCAGGCAGGAATCTATCTTTATTTATCCGACACTTGAGAGTTGACACTA
>JAZDHC010000066.1:0-10004 GCA_043806395.1 Candidatus Desantisiibacteriota bacterium
GAAGATGGACCGTAGGGGTAGACCTGTGTGTCTACCCAAATAATTGGGCGAACACATAGGTTCGCCCCTACGAACCTGAACAACGCAGCTATCGTTGATTAAGACCAGCGAAAAACACAATTTATGACATTGCTGAGTATATCTACAAAAAATAACTACGACGCTTGCTACTTGAATGTGGGCGATTGTTTAATTTATTAATAAGGAGAAAAATATGAATCGTTTGCGTGAATTTGACCCAGATATTTATAATACTATTCAACAGGAGGCACATAATGAATCAAACCGATTGGTAATGATTGCCTCAGAAAATCATGTCTCACGGGCAGTGCTTGAGGCACAGGGGTCTGTGTTGACAAATAAGTATGCAGAGGGATATCCACACAAAAGGTATTACGGTGGGTGTGAGTGTGCGGATATAGTTGAAGAATTGGCTGTTATGCGAGCAAAGGAATTATTTGGGTGTGAGCATGTCAATGTTCAACCACATTCCGGTTCTCAGGCAAATATGGCTGTTTATATGGCTATGCTTAAACCTCAAGACACAATCATGGGGCTTGACCTGAGCTGTGGCGGGCATCTGACCCATGGCAGCAAGGTAAGTTTTTCAGGTATTGTCTATAATTCTGTGGGATATGGGGTGAATAAAAGCACACATGTGTTTGATTATGATGAATTACTCTTATTGGCAAAAACTCATAAACCAAAGATGATAGTTTGTGGGGCAAGTGCCTATCCAAGAATTATTGATTTTAAGATGTTTCGGCAAATAGCTGATGAGGTTGGGGCATATCTGCTGGCTGATATTGCACATATTGCTGGGATGGTCGCAGCAGGGGTACATCCATCACCAATAGCCGTATGTGATTTTGTAACTACTACCACACATAAAACCCTTCGTGGTCCACGAGGTGGTATGATTATGTGTCAAGAAAAGTATTCAAAAGCTATTGACAAGATGATTTTTCCGGGCATACAGGGTGGACCATTGATGCATACTATTGCAGCCAAGGCAGTTTGTTTTAAGGAAGCACTTACCCCTGAGTTTGTCCAGTATCAGCAGCAAATTGTAAAGAATGCAAAGATTCTGGCTGATGAGTTTACACACTATGGATTAAGCATCGTATCTGGTGGAACAGATACCCATCTTTTGTTAATTAACCTTACCCCACAAGGTTTAACAGGCAAGGAAATAGAGGGTAGTCTGGGTAAGGCAAATATCATTGTCAATAAAAATACTATACCCTATGACCAGAAGGGGCCTGTTTTAACCAGTGGTATCCGAATTGGTACTCCCAGTCTGACCACTCGTGGAATGAAAGAGGAGGAAATGATAATGATTGGCCACTGGATAGAGCAGGCAATATCAGATCCAACAAATGAGGAAATACTTATGGAAATACAACATCAGGTGCTTGCATTAACTGAGAGATTTCCAATCTATGAGTGGGTGTGAGGGTAATTGCGTCTCTACTAATTACACAGGTTGAAATATTATTATTGCAAGAGGTGGAACGGACTTCCCAGCCCGTTCCATTCCATCAGGGGCAAGATGCCCAAAGGATTACGAGGAGGTATTTTTTTATGGAACAAGGAATTATTACAAAGGTTTCCGGTCCTCTTGTTGTGGCAAGGGATATGTCCCAGGCACGGATGGCAGATGTGGTGAGGGTTGGTGATATTGGATTGATTGGGGAGATTATTGAAATTGCCGAGCAGAATGCATCCATTCAGGTATATGAGGAGACAGGCGGTATTGGCCCGGGTGAACCAGTTGTAACAACAGGTGAACCATTGAGCGTAGAGCTTGGACCTGGACTGCTTTCATCAATTTATGATGGTATTCAGCGACCGCTGGATGTTATCCGGGCACTTGCCGGTGATTATATCCCTCGAGGGATTAAAACTAATGCCTTAAATCAAGAAAAGAAATGGGTATTTGTTCCAATGGCAAAAAACGGTGATATGGTTGTAGCCGGTGATATTTTAGGATTCGTTCAGGAAACCGAGCTTATTAAACATCAAATCATGGTGCCACATGGGATTGAGGGTGAGATTACAGATATTTATGCAGGAGAATTTACGGTTATCGAGCCAATAGCAAGGATAAATGGCAAGGATATAATTATGATGCAAAAATGGCCTGTCAGGAAGCCAAGGCCATATAAAGAGAAATTGGTTCCTGATATGCCCTTGATTACCGGACAGCGGGTGATTGATACCTTTTTCCCTATAGGTAAGGGTGGAACAGCCTGTGCCCCTGGTCCATTTGGTGCTGGCAAGACGGTTATCCAGCATCAATTAGCCAAATGGGCTGATGCTGAAATAATTATCTTTATTGGCTGCGGGGAAAGGGGCAATGAGATGACAGATGTGTTGCTGGAATTCCCTGAATTGCTTGACCCCAAATCTGGTAAACCATTGATGCAAAGAACCATATTGATAGCCAATACCTCTAATATGCCGGTTACTGCTCGGGAGGCATCAATTTATACAGGGATTACCATTGCCGAGTATTTCAGGGATATGGGTTATAGTGTAGCTTTGATGGCTGATTCTACATCTCGTTGGGCAGAGGCATTGCGGGAGATGTCAGGCAGGTTGGAGGAGATGCCCGGTGAAGAGGGGTATCCAGCCTATCTTGCCTCACGGATTGCCGGATTTTATGAACGCGCAGGACGGATTATCTGTTGTGGAAGCAATGGAAGGGAAGGGGCATTGAGTGTTATTGGTGCGGTGTCTCCACCGGGTGGAGACTTGAATGATCCAGTTGTTCAGTCAACCCTTAAGGTGGTAAAAGTTTTCTGGAGTCTTGAGGATTGGTTAGCATACGAGCGACATTTTCCGGCAATAAATTGGTTAACCAGCTACTCTCTGTACCATGAAAAGATAGAGAAATTCTTGAACAAGGAGGTCTCTCCCGATTGGACTGAATTTCGTCAAAATGCCATGAGTATCCTGCAAAGAGAAGGGGAGCTCAAGGAAATTGTGCGATTGGTAGGCATGGATGCCCTGTCCAGCGAGGATAGATTGATCCTTGAAACAGCCAAAACCATCCGCGAGGACTTCCTTCATCAAAACGCTTTTGATGCGGTTGATAGCTATACCTCGTTTGCTAAACAGTATCAGATGTTAAAAACTATTCTTGAGTATCACCAGAGGGCAATTTGTGCCCTGAAAAAAGGGGTGAAGATTGAGAATATTCTTTGCCTTCCCGTTCAGGGGGAGATTGTCCGTATGCGGGATATTCCGGAGGATCAATTAACAGGGTTTGAGGGGATAAGGCAGAGGATGGAGGAGGGGATGAAGGGATTGGAGGCAAATTTGTCTTGATAGATTATGCGTAATTCACCACGGAGACACAGAGAATACGGAGAAGAATCTATCCACAGATTACACAGATGAATATAGAGAAAACAGAACGAAAAGGAAGTGACAATACTTTCCCTACTCTTTTCATTAATCTGTGTAATCTGTGTAATCTGTGGACAAATTCTCTTCTATGAAATCTGTGGATCTGATGAATTAAAGGTTGGAGAGTTTAAGCCGGAATATGCCGGAAAAATAATGCTATTTGTATGATAATATTTATTATGGATAAAGGAATATAGTAAAAGGTATGGGCATATTGTTTGATGGACAATCATGTGCATTTTATTGTGGTGCCAAGTGGTGCAGATTTATTGGCGAAAACATTGTTGGAAGAATTATTGGGACGAGCATTAAGACTAAAACCGATATGGAGACTTCGAAAATGATAAAAAAACCGGGTGCTGCCACCGGTTTCCCAATGTGAATAGCAATTAGTGTTGATGGGAGAGCTACTGCGATCATTTTTTAATTGACAAACTATGGATGAAAGGGTATACTAACGGATGTGGGATGGGGCAAATAAAAGGTCAATGTCCCTATTTATTAAAAGGGTAAACCATTATGCAACTAAAATTAGAGCAATTATCATATCAGGAACAGGCTATCAAATCCGTAATCTCTGTCTTTGAGGGACAGGATCGGAATTCGTTTGATAATTCATGCTTTGAAGGAATCCGCTCAAACCTCCTTTCGCTCACCCAAAACGAGATAATGGAAAACATGAAAGCGGTTATTATAGAAAATGGTATTTCTGATGATACCGCAAAACTAACCAAGGACAATGACCTTTGTATTGAGATGGAAACGGGTACTGGCAAGACCCTTGTTTATATAAAAACCATCTATGAACTTTTCAGACATTATGGTTTTACAAAATTCATCATCCTTGTACCATCTGTTGCCATCAAGGAGGGCGTGCTTACTACCTTAAAAACATTTAGAAAACAGCTTGAAGGAATCTATAACAAAAAACCCAATTATTTTGAATACGACAGCAAACGCCTTTCAAGGGTAATGGATTTTATCGAAGAACAGCATCCACAAATTATGGTGATGACGCTGCAATCTTTTAATTCGGATGACCGTATTTTGAATCAATCACAACGAGAAGGACTGTTTTCCAATCTGCCATACATCAAAGCCATCGCACAAACAAACCCCTTCATTATTATGGATGAACCGCAGGAAGGCATGGATACGGACAATTCTGTTGAAAGGATAAAGACCTTAAACCCCATATTTAAGATCCGATATTCCGCTACCCATAAGATAACAAAAAATCTTATCTATCGGTTAACCCCTTTTGACAGTTATAAAGATGGACTTGTTAAAAAAATTGAAGTGCTAACCGTGTCTGAAAAAAATGATGAAGCGTCAATGAAGATTGAGTTTGCTTCAATTGACCTTGGGAAGAATGCACCTAAAGCCATCCTGAAGGCATGGCATCTAACAGCAACTGGGTTCAAATTCAAAAATACCAAGAAATTAGAAAAAAACAATTCGCTTTATGATGCAACAGGAAACATCATTTATAAAGATTTCGTAATTGACCAGATTGCCAAACCGATACGACAAAAAGGATTTGTCAGGTTTAAGAACAATGCTGTCATCTATGAAGGTGAACAGGCAAAGGATTATTCAGTAATCTTTGGGGAACAGTTATACTGGCTTATTAATACCCATTTCCGAAAGAAAGAAATATTAAAGGAAAAGGGTATTAAATGTCTCTCTCTTACTTTTATCGACCGTGTTGATAATTATATTCAACCAGATGGTATTATCAAAAAAGCGTTTGCCCGGCAGTATGAAAAGGCATATGAGGAATTTTACAAAAAAGAACCGACACATGAGCAAATTTCTGCCTGTCAGGGGTACTATTTTGCCCAAACAGGGAAAGGCGATTACACCGATAATATAAGATCAATGGAAAGCAATAAAGCAATGTATGACCTTATCTTAAGTGACAAGGAAAAGCTTTTATCCATGGATAATCCTGTTGAGTTTATTTTTTCGCACTCTGCCCTTGGCGTGGGTTGGGATAATCCAAATGTTTTTAACATTGCCACCCTCAATCAGAGTTACAGTGAAATCAAGAAACGACAAGAAATTGGACGGGGACTCCGTATTTGCGTAAACCAGAATGGAGAACGCGTGTATGATCTACCGACAACACAGGAAGGTGAAGAAATTAACCTTTTAACCGTTATTCCCAATGAAACCTACGAAACCTTTGTTTCTCAATATCAGGCTGAAATTGTAGAAATCTATGGCAATGAAAAAGCAGGTGCTGAAACCAGAAATAATCATAAGGGGGAAACTCTTACCGAGAAAAAAATATTGCGGAATGATACGCTTTTTGACGGTCACTCTTTTAAGGAATTTTGGAAACGACTATCCCAAAAGACCGAATATCTTGTATTATTTGATGAGGATAAAATCATATCCGAATCCATTAACGCCTTGAACAATATTACCCTTTCAGAGCATATAGTGGAAATAAGCCTGAATAGAATCAAGGGATTGTCTGAAAAAGAAATTTGGGACGAAAATCTTGGCAAGGAAAGCAGAAAAATGCGATCACTTTTTTCAGCAATTGATATGGTAGAAGAAATCAGCAAAAATACCTTTCTTGCCCATCAGACGGTTTTCAAGATTGTGCAGGCATTGGAGAACAGAAAGGAAATCATTAAGAATCCGCTAAGATTTTTGCAGGAAGCGGTAAAGAGGATTAAAAATATTGCACTGGATGAAATGCTCCGTGCTATTGAATACCGAATGTCATCGGAAAAACCTTTTGATATAAATGACTTTGAACCGTACATTGTTAAATACACAGAAAAAATTCAGGCAACACCAAACCGTGGAATATATGACAGTATCGTGTATGAAAGTGATGTTGAACAAAGATTTGCCAGTGAAGCAGATGATGATGCTGAGGTTGTTTGTTTTCTGAAACTGCCATCATTTTATTTCATAAAAACGCCTGTGGGTGATTATCACCCTGACTTTGGTATTGTATTGAAAAAGCGAAAAATACGAGAAGATTCGGGGCAGGAGTACTATTTTGTGATTGAAACCAAGGGAACAAATGATATTGACGACCGTAAAATATTGGCAAAAGACGAAATCTATAAAATCAAGTGTGCAGCAAAGCATTTTGAGGCTCTGGGCATTGAAACAAGGATAGATTATTTTGCACCTGTGAAAGAATATGAATTTTTTAAGGAGAAAGCAAATGGCTAATAACAATATAAAAATGATGCAGACACCTGATCTGAACAGGGAACGACTTTTGAAACTGAAAGAACTTTTTCCCGATTTGTTTTCAGTAGAGGGCAGACTTAATCCCGATGAACTAAAAAAACTCATTGACCCTGAATTGGTGAAGGAGACCGAACGGTTTGAATTCAAATGGTTTGGAAAAAGTGAGGCTAAACGAATAGCCTTTACACCGAGTAAAGCAACGCTGATTTATGATGAAAAAAGAAGTGTCAATCCTGATGTTGCTGATGGGAATATGATTATTGAAGGGGAGAATCTGGAGGCAATGAAATGCCTGCTTGCGGGGTATAGGGAGAAAATTAAGTGTATCTATATTGATCCGCCATATAATACGGGCAATGATTTTGTGTATTCCGACTACTGGGATGAGAGCCGAGAAGATTATTGGGAGCATATTGGCGTAACACAGGAATGGGTGAAGGTGGATACAAATACTGACTCAAGTGGGCGGTATCATTCTAACTGGCTTTCAATGATGTATCCAAGATTGTTATTGGCAAGACAATTGCTTCGCGATGATGGCGTTATTTTTATCTCCATTGATGATAATGAGGTGCATCATTTGAGAAAGGTTTGTGATGAGGTGTTTGGGGAGGAGAATTTTGTTACACAAGTTGTTTGGGAGAAAAAATATACCAGAAGCAATGATGCAAAATATTTCTCTGATAATCATGATCACATTTTGATATATGGAAAGCAAAAAAGTGCTGTTAAGTTTAATCTTCAAGCAAGAAGTGAAGAGCAAGCAGATGCCTACTCAAACCCTGATAATCACCCTAAAGGGCCATGGAAGGCTACGCCATTGCATGCAAAAAGTGGTGCAAACTCAAATTTCAAATTTACATTTAAGAATGGGCATATTTGGTCTCCCCCAGCAGGTACTTATTCAAGGTTTTCCGTTGAAACATTAAACGAATTTGATAAAAATGATGAAATACACTTTGGCACAGATAGCAAATCAGTACCTTCAAGAAAGTCTTTCTTGTCTGAAGTAAAACAAGGTGTCACGCCTGTTACACTTTGGAAATATGCAGAGGTAGGACATACGCATGAGGCTAATAATGAATTGAAGAAATTAGAACTTGTAGGTGTTTTTGAAAACCCAAAACCATCGAGATTAATTAAGAAAATTGTTCAATTATCAACTTTTTCCAATTCTGACATTGTGGTTGACTTCTTTTCCGGCTCCGGTACTTCTGCCCAAGCTGTAATGGAATTAAATAATGAAGACGGTGGCAACCGTAAATTTATCCTTGTCCAAATCCCTGAACTCACCAATGAAAAGAGCGAGGCATACAAAGCTGGCTACAAAAAAATCTCCGACATCACCATTGAACGCAATAAACGGGTTATTCAGAGAATACAAGATGAAGCAAAAAATAAACAACCCGATTTATTTTCCATTGGACAAAAGCCAATCAAGCATGGTTTCAAGGTCTACACCCTCGCCAAATCCAACTTTCCCCGTGTTGAATTTGCACCTGATCCTGATAAATCAGAAGAAGAAAACCTTGTGCTTTTTGACAAGTATATTCAAGAAAAGGAAACAGTAATTTTAGCTTTTCTTGGTGGAAAACCACTCCTTGATGAAGTACTCCTGAAAAATGGATTTATGCTGAATTATCGAAAAGAACAGGTAGCCTCGTTTACAGAAAACACAGTTTTGCATGTGAAGGATGATTACAAGGAGTGTTTTGTCTGTATGGATATGAGCATTACAAATGAAACCTTGAAGGAAGTAAAAAAGCATAAGGAGATGATTTTCATCTGTCTTGAACAAACCTTAAGTACAACAATAAAATGGAATTTAAGACATAGCCTTGGCGAGAAACTAATTACGATTTAAGGGGTGCGGAGAAACCGGGGACAGCACCCGTTTTTTTTCATAATGTTACGCAAAGGGGTAATTTCAGGCAATTTGTCATGGATAAGGGAGACCTCCAAAATGATAAAAAACGGGTGCTGTCCCCGGTTTCCCGGTTTCTCGACTCGCTCAACAATAGCTTGTTGTTCAGCAAAAGATGGCAGTGCTGTTGTAATAGAATATATACGCTTACCGGAAATTACTGGTTGGGCAGTCTCTCTTGCGTGGTTTCGTAAATTGAGTGCAATCAATAACTTTTCCAGCCAATTTCCAAACAAGTAATGCTCGCGAGAAACCGGGGACAGCACCCGTTTTTTTTCATCATGTTACGCAAAGGGGTAATTACAGGCAATTTGTCATGGATAAGGGAGACCTCCAAAATGATAAAAAACGGGTGCTGTCCCCGGTTTCTCCCCAAACTTATAATATCTATGCCTATTCTTTGAAAGAGAAGGCCTGTTATAAGATTACAAACAGTAGCTTTGCTCAATATCCTACCTTGAATGAAGATATTCTCTATTTTGTCTCATTGGACGAAGATGGAATGGATATCTTCTCAAAAAAGGTCTTGTTTGACAAAGAGTTTATTTTCCCTCAAGAGGAGATCAAAGAGGTTCATTCTTGCCCAGATATAGAGATGAAAGAAGGTAACTTAAAGGATTTTTTTCTTAGCCTTACACCCTCTGTTCGTAGCATTTACAACCCTATCTTTGGTGGTGAGACAAATAAATGGGATATGATTTTAGGTGGAATAGATCCTACAGGAAGATACGCGTATGGAGTTGGTCCAGTAGGCTATGATACAAAAAAGGGGGAATGGTATGCTGAATTTATGGGTGTTAGCACTCAAGTTCTCAAACCTCTACGGATTGGTTTAACAAGAAACTTTAAGGAAGAGGAGACAACAGCGAATATTGCCTATCCCCACTTTATTGAAAGGCAGGAAAAAGGACTTTCTGGTCTCTCCTTTGGTAGTGAACTTTCTTTTAAGAAGGAAGAAAAGGTCTTAACCCCGTGGGCTAACTGGGAATTTACCTATCCTTCATTAAAGACAGTCGCTCGCCTTTCATTACCTACGGAGATTAGAGGATCCAAAGAAACCGTAGGTATAGAAGCTTTCTTATCCGGGCAAATGCATATTCTACCAAACAAAGAGATAGGATTGAGAATAAGGGGGTATGATTTTGGTACTCCTACTTCTGTTTCTATTGTGGGCTATGAAGATATAAAAAGCAATCGATTTATCTCCACATCGTTGTGGCATTCTTTCCCTTTAGGGAAGATAAGAAAGGGGTTATGGAATCCTAATATTTATCTTGGAGATAATTTTGGTGTTCTGTGGTGTAGCATTCTTTGTCCTCAGGATAAATCCTCCTGTTTCTCTTTTGGAATAGAAGCAAACATAGAAGGCTCAGCTTTATTTGGGGCAGGAAGCTTTATTATCGCTCCAGGGATGGCAATAACCAAAGAGGGGAAAATTATAGGA
>JAZDHC010000067.1:0-2701 GCA_043806395.1 Candidatus Desantisiibacteriota bacterium
AAAGGCACAAAGGCACGAAGGAATACACAAAGGAAGATATTCTTAGTGTTTTCTTAGTGTCTTGGTGTCTTAGTGGCAAATCTCTATCTTACACATTTAGTAGTGGCATTGCGAGTTCCACACTTTATTGAGCAATTACTAATAAAATAAAGATAGGGACATAGAAACACAGTAAACAAAAAAATCTAATCTGTGAATCTGTGAATTCTTTTTCTCTCTCTGTGCCTCTGCGCCTCTGCGGTGAATAGTTACGACAAGGAAATACAATACAATGATCAGAATCAGCGGCGGCATTGCTAAAGGTAGAAAAATAAAGGCATTAGACACCATGTCTACCCGTCCAACCTTGAGCAGGGTAAAAACATCTTTATTTGATATGCTGGTTAATAGGGTTAAGGATGCTGTTATTCTGGACCTATACTCTGGCACAGGTAATATTGGCATAGAAGCCTTAAGCCGTGGGGCAAAAAGGGTTGTTTTTGTTGAAAATAATGGAGCACAGGCAAGGCTTATCAAAGAAAATTTAAATATTGTCAAGTTTATAGATCATGCTGATATAATAACGATAACTGTTTCTGAAGCAATCCAAATGTTGGATAAAAAGATGGCCAGAGATAAAAATATGACAGGATTTGATATTATCTATTTGGCTCCACCATTCTTAAAGGGGCTTGTCTGGCCAACTATAGAGGCAATAGCTAAGAGTAATCTGATTTCTCCTGGTGGATTGGTTGGTGTAGAACACCATAAAAAGGAAGAGGTGTTGCCTCTGGCTGAAGGGTTTTCTGCAAATGACACATTAATCCTGACGAAACAACGCAGATATGGGGATATTGTGATTTCATTTTACGAAAAATAGTCGCAAAGGTAATAATGTGAAGAGGTTCTGTATTCAATGTACTGACAACCAATCACATAAGGAGTTCCTGACATCATGCACCTTAATTTCCCACAACGAATGCTCAAAATAGCCAATAAGACCAGATGGTTGATAATGCTGCTGGTTATATTAATGATTGAGATTTTTCCACAAGAAGGGATGGCTCGCATGCAAATTTATAGCCTCCTTATCTTAGCTGGTATCTATAATATTGCCGTTAGATTTATCCCCTGGCAAAAGCAGTGGCAGGATGGGAAGGGATACCGAATATGCTATGCTGAGAGTACATTAGATATAGTATTTATTAGCGGCATAATATATCTTGCTGGTGGGCTAAAGAGTGATTTCTTCCTGCTCTATTTCATAGTAATCATATTTGCTGCCATCTATTATAATCCAGTACGGTGTTTATTTGTAACTATATGTATAAGTTTGCTTTACATCTTGATTGGTATTTTAACATCTTCATCATACCTCTCTATGTTGCCTGTCTTTCTGGGTAGGCTGCCACTATTATTTGTTATAGCAGGGTTTAGCAGTTATCTTACAAAAGAGATTAAAGCCCAGAGTGAAGAATTGACAATAGAAAAGGAAAAACTTCAGGCTCTTGTTGCCACAATGAAGGTAAATCTAAAAGAGATTGAGGAAAAAAGCAAGGCATTATATGAACTCTATCACCTCTCCTTGAAGATAGGAAGTTCACTTGGATTAGAGGAACAATTAAATATTATCATTGATGTTACAAGTGGTTTTCTGAAGGCAGATATGACAACAATCAGCCTTGTTGATGAAAAAAGAGTAGAGTTAAAAACCTGTGTGAGTAAGGGAGAATTTTCCGGGGGGATCCTTGCCAGGGATAAGATTAAAATAGAGGGAAGTCTATTTGAAGGTATTATTAAAACAGGTAATTCATTGATTATTGATGACCTGCATAAAGCAGGGAAATATTCATCTGGTCAGGAAATGTCCTCACTGATTGCCGTACCCTTAAAAATAGAAAACAATACTATTGGCGTTTTTAGTTGTGCCTACGCTCAGGTAAGGAATTTTAACGAAGATGACCTGAATTTTTTAGAGCTTATTAGTTCTCGAGCCGCTCTGGCTATAAATAATGCTAAACTCCACGAGGAGATAAGAAAATTAGCTATTACGGATGGTCTTACCGGACTTTACAACTACAGGTATTTTCAGGAAAATCTACGGAATGAAATAGAAAGATGCAAGAGATTAAACTATGGCGGATTATCCCTACTTTTCATAGATATTGACCATTTTAAGCAATTTAATGATCTGTATGGGCATCAAAAAGGGGATCTGGTTTTAGAAAGGATAGGCATGTCCTTAAACATTCATACGAGAAAAACAGATGTAGTAGCTCGCTATGGGGGTGAAGAGTTTGTGGTTATTGCCCCGGGGACACCAAAGGAAAATAGCCTTTTGCTGGGAGAGAGAATAAGAAGTGCCATTTCTGAAAAATTGTTCAGTCAGGAAGAGAAAACCCATCTTGGCATTACCTTCCCGGTAACAGTAAGTATTGGTGTGGCTACATTTCCAATGGACGCCAGTAATCAGGAAGAGTTGATTAAATGTAGCGATAATGCCCTTTATAATGCAAAGAATGCAGGAAGGGATAGGGTAGTTGGGTACTGTGAGGGATAGGAACAAATGGAAACAAAAATTGTAATTGCTCAATATCTTGTGGAAAGTGAAAGGGATTAGCCACAAAGACACGAAGGCACGAAGGAAGACACAAAGGAAGATATTATTAGTGTTTTCTTAGTGTCTTGGTGTCTTCGTGGCAAATCTCCATCTTGCACATTT
>JAZDHC010000068.1:0-4350 GCA_043806395.1 Candidatus Desantisiibacteriota bacterium
TATATGCAAGCCAATAAAATAGTTGACATTTAATTTGCCACAAAGGCACTAAGGCTCAAAGTTACACAAAGTGTTAATTTATCTTTTGTGTCCCTTGGCGCCTTTGTGTCTTGGTGGCATATGTAAAATTAATTATTGGCTTGCATATATTGTAAATATTTGGACAAATTGGGCAGATTAGCCGCCCATGCATCCATTTGCCTTGCTGTATCTTTTGGGCAATAGGTGTTATATGCCTTATTGACAAAGCCCGCAAATGTACGGCGAAGCTCCTTTACCTCTTCTCCTGTATTATCATTACACGCATCAACAAGCTTCTGAAACCTTCGTTCGCAAAGTTGCCAGAAAAGATTCGATGCTTGTGCTGCCTGATCCTTGCCCTCGCCTTTTTGGGCATTAAAGAAAGCCATTGTTGCGCCATAGGTAATCTTTGAAAGCTTGTCCAACTCATCCATTTCTCCTTTGAGCTTACTAAACCAAAGATCACCTAATGACGATGAATCTAATTGTATTTCAGATTCGACAAAATCATTTGAACCAGACACATACTGTTCACCAGCATTACTGCTTACTCTTAAGCCACCAGACCAAAGACCAAATTCGAGATTAGCTTTTTTTACTCGTGGAACTCCAAGTCGCAATTGCAAACAATCAAAATCGCCTTTATTTTTTTCGCTTTCCAAAAAAGAGAGCAATGCTGGTAACTGTCTCCACGGGCGTTTTTCAGGGTCAACCCAAAGTACTTTTGCTTTTGCCCCTGAATAATCAACTGCAACGCTGGGGTCTGCCATACCTTCTGCATATCCTGGGTGGACAATGCCCTCAGAATAATGAAGCCCATTATCTGTCAAAAGAACAAAACGAGAGATCGGAACCAACCTTCCCATATGTGAATTTTTAAGAGATTTAGCAGCAGGACAATCTTCACCTTGAGGCATCTCTTCCCATGGAGCAGTTCCAAAGCCATTGGAAAAATATTTAAGTCCTTTCATATTTTCTTCTGTAAGAAGATTAATCCACAGGGTTTCCATTAAATATTTTCCCTGCAGAAAGCTATGAAGAAATCCCCTAAACCCAATAGATGGACCAGGCTTCCCGGTAGAAGGATTTCCTTTGTCGTTTGATTTTCCTTGATAATCGGAAGAAAGAATGATGCTGTTGTCAGCTTTTTTCCCACCTAAACCAAAGCCCATCATTTGAACAACAAGGATAGCCTTTTCTGCGTCGGTCAATGAGGTTTCAACCTGTCCTTGCGTCAATACAGTTGTGTTACCTGTAGCAATATAGACCTGAACTGCTCCGAAACTCTGTTTTTCAGCTTGCGCAATAGCGGGCATCTGCAAAAACGGCTTTTCTCCATACAACCAAAACAGCTCTTTTTTCTCCGTCAAATAAGCTAATGCCCTTTCAGCCATCCCAAATGCTCCCAGATTCTTCCAGTCTTCGTCGTCTTCAGGTATATAAGCCGTTTGTGCAATCGCTAATAGCAGTTTGGTCAAAGCTATTTTTTGGATTGGATTGCCACCCAATGCGGAAAGGTTGGGGTTAGAGAAAACATCCGCAAGACTTACCAGTCCCTTTCCCGCAACAGGAATCCATGGTTCATCCACCAGATTAAATCTATTCGGCAAAGACATCTTTATCTCCTCCTATCTTTTTAACGCTATATCCCAATGATGAGTCATAGCTTATATTGTACTTTTCATTAGGAATTGACCTGCCTATTCCTTGAACTTCATCACTATCTAACACAATAGCCACGCGAAACGGACTTTCTTCATAATCGCCCAGATATACATAATCCCTTAACCATTCAATCTGCTTTGTCAGTGCAACAGGTGCACAATAAATCGGAACCATTACCGTATTTCTTAGTAAAACTAAAGCAATCTTACGCCGCTCTGCCACATTGACAAACTTCGGTAGTAATAATTCAGAGTCATCAAGGAGCCGTAACAATATCCCATCATCTATCTGCCGTTGGTTTTTTATTAGCAGGACTTCCACTGATTCGATTTCCGAATACCGCGTACAGGCTTTGCTTTCCGGTAAAGTAGTGCCCCCACGAGAAATACCAGTTAACGCCAGTCGGGATAATGTGTTGCGTCTTTTTTCTATTTCTTGTTTGTACCTTGCCATATTTCCATCCTCTGGTCGTTCTCTGTAAGTGTCTTCCAATAAAATCCGAATCTCCCCAGGCAGTTTTATTGACAAAACATCCTGCCAGACTTCAAGTGTTCGGCAAAGGATATATGGACTATACACCATGGCTGATTTGCCAAGACTGCCTTGATGCTCAATTGCATCATTCAGGGATGGGGCTAAGATCCACGCATTACGCCGAGCCTCTTCCGGTCGAATGGAATCATTTTCACGGTGTCGCCACAAACGGCCTAATCGCTGAAACAGCATATCCGTGGGGCAAAGCCGTGTTACCAAAAAATCCGCATCAATATCCAAAGACTGCTCCAATACCTGTGTCCCTACTAATACCCGCCCCTTTTCCTGACGAGAAACGCGTCCTGTTTTGCCAAAAAGCCCCACCCATTTGCCTTCATTTTTTTGCCTGTCAACTTTAAGAAACCGTGAATGCAATAACCCGCAATCCAATCTCATTTCTCTGGCTTTAGCTGCCAAATAACAATATTTCTGTTGAGCTTCATTCACGGTATTTTCAATCCAGAGAACCTGTTCTCCTCTTTCCACCCGCAAAAGAACTTCATCAACCGCCTTGTCATCATTTTCAGAGATACAGATACTCACCTGAGAATCTTCCAACCTTTGGACCTCATGCTCTTGAGCTTCCCCGTCTTTTGGGTATATAGCAATAAGTGGATAGGCTGAAATGTTTTTTTCAGGATCAGCATTGTTAAATGGCACACCTACAATAGAATGCCGCTGTTTATCAGTCAGTGTTGCACTCAAGATAATAACTGTGCAGTGCAATTTACGAAGAGAGCTGACCAGTTCCTTAAGAATGCTCCCTGTATAACTATCATAACTATGCACTTCGTCTAAAATAACAACTTTTCCGGCCAGTCCAAAAGTGCGGACAAAACCATGTTTTACATTCATAACAGCCATTAATGCCTGATCTACGGTGCCCACAGCAAAGGGCGACAAAAGTCCCCGTTTGGAACTATTAAACCATGAGTGGCCTGGAGCTCCCTCTTCGCCAAGCTCTGTATCTCGTAACCATGCAGATCCATGCAATAGTAACAATTGTCGATTATGGTCTTTCTCATCCAATATCTTTGAAAGAAATTGATTCATCCGATCATAAATCTTATCTGATGTTAATTGGGTCGGCAGAGCAAAATAAATCCCTGTTGCCCGTCCATCCTCTAATGTTTTATATGCAGCATAAAGAGCAGCCTCTGTCTTGCCAATTCCCATTGGGGCTTCTAAAACATATGTCCCATAGGTAGTTATAGATTCTATAAATTGAGTTTGAATGTGGTATGGATTAAAATTAAAAAGGTCATAAAAGGTAAGATTCTTGCGAATGCAGGGGGTAACGAAGCCTGCCTGATCGACAGCTTGTGAAATAAGTTTTTTCAATGATTCTTGTACTGGGCATCCATTTTTATCCGCCTCGTCAAATAAATGGCCAGAACCAATCCAATCTGCTACTGTGGTCAACCCTGCAAGAACATCTGAATGAAGGGCAGCGGGTATAATCGGCCAGTCTACATTCAAATCTTTTTTTAAGACATCCAGTAAATCCATCCGTTGTTTTTGCCAATCAAAACCGCCATAAACCTCTGAATCAGGTAAGTTGATACCCTGAGAATTATAACCATGATGCCTTCCCAGTATTTCGGGAACATATTTTGGGGATTGATTTACTGTTGCTTGACTAACCGCAGAGTGATAACCAATGTTCCTATCCTGATCAGGGTCCATTAGTCCAAGAATTTCTTTGATATTACGATGGATTTTTTCCTGAAATGCTGGGCTGACTTTACCCACATCATGTGCCGCTGCAATTAATTCACTACCTTCGGGGAAAAGGCTTTCCCTGAGCCATGCAGGCAAACGACTCAAAAGCTCTTGTGCCACATATCCAACTATGCGGCAATGTGTTTCAACAGATACACCTGGACTGTTCCCTGAGCACGAACGAATAGTCTTTGCTAAGCAATCCTTGAAAGGAAGCAAAGGAATTTCTATTTTTTGTTTATTTTTTGGTTGTAGCATATTAGTAATACCTTGTTAGCCAGTAGCAAGTGCAACACTATTGTCAGGCTGTCAATTAATCGCAATTAAAACCCCCCTTCCCTAATCCATTACACCCTTTGAAGTTTCCGAATAATTTCAATATGTGTAGTGTCAACAAGTTGACAGAGA
>JAZDHC010000069.1:0-3138 GCA_043806395.1 Candidatus Desantisiibacteriota bacterium
TAAGGCAGCGTCAATAAATAAAGGTATCATGTTAGCTCAGCTCTTACTCCTTCCGTCAGCTTCGCTGCCACCTTCCTCGGGGAGGGATGGTAGTAATTCTCATTTTGATATTTTTTCACCGCAGAGGCACAAAGTCGCAGAGAAGAAACGCTGAGTGAAGCGTATAAAAATTCTCTGCGACTCTGCGGTTCATAATGAGAATTGCTGCCTACCGACAATTAAGAGTTGACACGACATTAGCTTGAAATTGCTACCTTTATTTATTGACGCTGTCTTAGCTCAGAGAAATCCTCTTTTGTTACATGAACCTCATTTATTCGATTATCAACTATCTTTATAATCTCCCTCTTAAATGAGGGTGTCATCCTATAATCTATTATTCTTTCTGTTTGCATTTGAATTCTCCTCTTGAATCCTTTGCGTTAACCTATTGATATGCCTAATGTTTTTCTCCGTGATGAATTCCGATTGCACAGGGCGGAATTACTTAGTAAAGGCTGCAATAATAATGGTTGTAGAAATCGGAACAATGATGGCTACAATAGCAAAACCATACATTATTACCCACTGAAGATGTTTGATGTTACCATCAAGATGTTTTACAGTACCTTCTATCTGCTTCATGTTGCCATCCATTTGTTTCATGTTGCCATCCATGCGAGTTATCTCATTTTCCAGACGAGAGATATCATCTTTGGTAGCCATTTTCGCTTCGAGGTGAAGGATATGGTTATATTGTGAATGGAGAAGCAATGGGAGAACACTTTCCACACTAAGGATGCCACTATCTTTTATCTGTTTCTTAGCATCTTCTACGGATTTTACAAGAAATTGTTGCAAAATTTCATCTTCAAACATGTTTATCCTCCTCCGCTCTAATATACTAAATAATATAACATAATAACGGGAAATTGTCAATTGAAAAAGCAAGAACAGTATAGAAATGGGTGCTTTGCTACAGCTATGGGAGAGTGGGCTGTCTCTTGATGGTGGAGGCAGCACTCCTTTGTCTTGAAGCATTGATTGCAAAAATTATCTTGACAAACAGGATACGATACAGTATAGTATTATCTGTTTATCGGTAGGGGCAAACCTATATATCTGCTCTCTGTTAATGATAATAACCAAAAGGAGAACATTATGAAACGAGTATTAAGTGGGATGCGTCCTACTGGCAAGCTGCATCTTGGACATTTGCTTGGGGCACTTGAGAACTGGAAACAACTCCAGAATGAGTACGAATGCCTTTATATGGTTGCTGATTGGCATGCTTTAACCACAGGCTATGCGGATACAACATCATTTAAGCAGAATATTATGGATATGGTTGTGGATTGGTTAAGTGTTGGAATTTCTCCTGAAAAATGTACCATTTTTCAGCAATCATGCGTTAAGGAACATGCAGAATTATATCTGCTTTTATCTATTATTACCCCTATCTCCTGGTTGGAAAGAAACCCAACCTACAAGGAACAAATAATCCAGTTAGCCAATGTAGATTTAAGCACGCATGGTTTTCTTGGCTATCCAGTACTTCAGGCAGCAGATATTTTGCTTTATAAAGCAACTGTTGTGCCTATTGGTGTTGACCAGGCTCCGCACATAGAGCTTACTCGGGAAATAGCTCGCAGGTTTAATCATTTTTATGGAAATATTTTCCCTGAACCACATGAAAGATTAACTCAAGTCCCAAAACTCCCTGGTATTGATGGGAGAAAGATGAGTAAAAGCTATGGAAACTGCATCTACCTCTCTGACACCATGGATATTATAACAAAAAAGGTACAAAACATGTTTACTGACCCTACTCGTATTCATGTCAGCGATCCGGGTCATCCGGAAGGGTGTGTTGTTTATGCCTTTCATCAGGCATTTAATCCGCAGAATGCAGAGACAGTGAAAACAGAATGCATGGAAGCAAAAATGGGCTGTAGGGTATGCAAATCAAGCATGGTAGATATCCTGAGGGCAGCCATGTCTGTGATACATGAGAAACAGGCTGAACTTAAGGAGTCTTCCCAAATGATTGAGCAGATTCTTGAACAAGGAAACGAACGAGCCTCAAAGATTGCCTCTTGTACCATGAATGAGGTCATGAAGGCTGTATTTGGGGCAGGGGAAGGAGAATAGATCTCGCAAAGACGCAGAGAACGCAAATGGAGAGAGATCACCACAAAGACGCAGAGAATGCAAATGGGGAAAAAGTGGAATGTATGAAAAAATATCAGATTAAACTTGAAATATTTGAGGGACCGTTTGACTTACTCCTTCATCTTATTAAAAAAGAAAAACTAAACATATATGATATTCCTATAGCTAAAATCACCAAGGATTATTTGGAATACCTGAACCTGATGCAGACTCTGGACATAGATATTGCCTCAGAGTTTCTGGTCATGGCTGCGTATCTTCTCTCCTTGAAATCCCGGCTACTTTTGCCTCAGCAGAAGAAAGAAGATCAAACACAATCCGAGGAGCAAGACCCAAAAACAGAGTTGGCAAATAGACTTCTGGAATATCAAAGATACAAAGAGGCTGCCCAGGAACTCCAGGAGAAATTTCTTAAACAACAACAAATCATGACTAAAGCCCATCCCATAGATAATATTCAGGAAGATGAATTGTTAGACATTGACCTTTATGCTCTGGCAACAAGCTTTATTAATCTCTTGAAAAAAGAAGAACCACCTGCCCCCATGCAGATTGTAGCTCATTCTACCACCATCTTCCATCGCATGGAAGAAATTCAGCATATCCTTAAAGCAGAGGGTAAGGTGTCTTTTTTTACATTACTCAAAGGGTCGTCTAAGAAGAAGGATATGATTGTTACCCTGCTTAGTCTTCTTGAACTTATCAGGTTAAAAAAAATAGCAGCAAAACAGGAAAAGGCATTTGCGGATATTTGGATATTTCCATGTATAGAGGGCTGAATTGCAATTCCATGGCTACGGGTAACTACTCACCACAGAATCAGACTAAGATTATCCGCAGATTACGCAGATTAAGATTTTTGGCATGGTTCAAAATTGTTCACCGCAAGGTCACAGATGATACGGAGAAGAACAACCCCCTAACCCCCTTTTTTAAGGGGGAATTAGGGAAATGCACACTCCTATTTGCTTGTCCGATTTATTACCC
>JAZDHC010000070.1:0-4018 GCA_043806395.1 Candidatus Desantisiibacteriota bacterium
TTTGTGAAGTTAAACAGTATATGTTTCTTTTTTCCCTTTTTCCAGCTTTTTCCATTTTCCCTTTAATCTCTTCCCTTTCCCTTTTACCTTGCTTACACCCTTTGAATAGTTGGCTGATTTAAAATGTGTTTGAAATAACAAGAGCTGAGTAGTTACTAATTTTTAATTATTATGAAGGAGGGCTTGAAGTATGAGTCGGAAATGGATGCCTGATATGGATAAGGGAATTGTGGCAACCGTGCTGGTAGGAATATTGGCTTGTTCAATACTCTGGATTGCATTGATTAGTATTACCATGAGAACAAGCGGTGTAGCGTAATAGGTTATAGGCTATTAGACTGAAGGCTGTTAGGCAGGAGCAGGAGATTTCATGCCTTTAGCCTAATAGCCTTCAGCCTTCAGCCTATCTACACAAGGAGGTTAATGTGCATCGAGGACTTTATACCGGTGCCTGCGGGATGCTTGTGCAGGCAAGCCATTTAGATAGCATTGCTAATAATCTGGCTAATGTAGATACCACGGGCTACAAACGCGATGAAACCCTTTTTAAGGAGTTTCCAAAGATGCCTATTCACAGGCTTTATGATAGTTATTCCTGGACGCCAAAGGGAAAATTAGATGAAAGACCTGCTGTAGGATGGCTTGGTACAGGTGTTGGGATTGATGGAGTAGTTCCTATCTTTACCCCTGGACCCACAAAACAAACTGGAAATGATTTTGATCTGGCAATTAGCGGCAAGGGATTCTTTGTGATTGAGGCTCCATGGGGAGAGGCTTATACCAGAAATGGGGCATTTACCATATCCAATGATGGCTATTTATCCACTCAGGATGGGTATCGGGTATTGGGTAAAAATGGACCCATACCTGTAAAAAATGGCAATTTTTTTGTCCGTGAAGAAAACGGTGCTATTGTTTATAATGAAGAGGGAAAAACCAATGACTGGAAGACTGCAAAAGAACAGGATACACTCAGGATTGTTTCGTTTGGCAATGAAAGCGGCTTAAAGAAAAAAGGAGATTGTTTCTTTGAGGCTACTCAGGATTCAGGTTTGCCTGAACCCATGAAAAACACAAGGATATTACAGAGGTCTCTTGAAGGCTCTAATGTTTCTCCTGTTGAAGAATTGGTAAAAATGATTGAGGTTCAAAGGGTATATGAAGCCTGTCAAAAGAGTATTCAGGCTATTGATGATACTATGAAATTATCTATTTCAGATGTCGGAAGGGTGGCGTAGGGGATCTTGAATTCATCAATTCATCAATTGTGGAATTGATGAATTGTGGAATTGTGGAATTTACAAGGAGGTAAAGCAACATGATGCGATCATTGTGGATATCGGCTACCGGGATGAATGCTCAGGAGTTACATCTTGATGTCATTTCCAATAATCTGGCTAATATAAATACAACCAGTTACAAGAAAAGCAGACCTGATTTTGAGGATTTGGTCTATGAGATAGTAAAGGCACCTGGTACACCCATTGCTACTGGAAGCATGCTGCCTACTGGTGTGCAAGTGGGCTGTGGTGTGGAGATAGCTGGAACACAAAAAATTCATACACTTGGACCATTAAAAGAAACCGGGAATGCCCTTGATATGGCTATTGGAGGCGATGGATTCTTCTCATTATTGGCACCGGACGGTAGTACAGTCTATACCCGTGATGGTTCCTTTAAGTTAGATGCAGAAGGCAGATTAGTTAATTCAGATGGGTATATCTTTCAACCAGAGGTGGTCTTTCCTGAGGATGTTTACCAGAAAACTATTACAGGAAGTGGTACAGTAAGTGTTATCTTGAAAGGTGACCCAAAGGTTTCTCAAGAAATAGGACAGATAGAATTGGTTAATTTTATTAATCCATCTGGATTACTCTCTATGGGTAAAAATGTTTACAAGGAAACCGCTGCATCTGGTGCCCCAGTAACAGGGACACCGGGCAAGGAAGGGTTTGGAGCAATCTCACAGAAATTTTTAGAGATGTCAAATGTAGATATGATAGATGAAATGGTAAACATGATTACAGCTCAACGAGCCTATGAAATGAATTCCAAGAGCATCCAGACAGCAGATACTATGCTCGGTACGGCTGCAAGCTTGAAACGGTAGGTAGAATAAGGAGGATTCCATGAAATTATTGGGGTTCGTGATTGGTGCATTATTCTTCTGCCTGATTATCTTCTGGGTAAGCATGGGGTATTGCTTAGAATTAACCTTAAAAACAGATACTGTGGTAGATGGAGATGGTATCTTTCTTAAGGACATTGTCTCTTTTTCATCAGGGTTACCCTTGGAAACAGGCAATATATCTATTGGAACTTCACCCTTACCTGGAAGGTCCAGAAGTATCAAGGCAACCTATGTCAATCTCAGGCTTAAACAGGCTGGCAGAGAGGATATATCTCTTGTAGGTGAAAAGACAATGGTGGTCAGGTCATCCCAAAGGCTGGATATTAATAAGGCAGTTGAGGTGGCAAAAGATTACCTTGCCTCAATCTATAATAAGGAAAATATTAAGATTACCCCCTACTCTGTTCCTGATGAGGTTATCCTGCCCAAAGGGGAAGTAACCATTCAAGCTGATAACACCTATAAACTGCCTGCATTAAATAAAAGGCTTTCTATTCCAATAATTGTTAAGATAAATGGGAAACAGCCACAAATGCTGAGGATTGGTTTGGAAATTCAAGAGTTGCAATGGGTTGTGGTGGCTGTATCTGATATAAAGATTAAACAGATAATAATCGCAAGTGATTTAAGGGTTGAGGAAAGGGATGTTACCTATTTAAGGCAAATTCCAATTATTAATATGGAAGAGGCAATAGGTAAGCGGGCAACAGCCTTTATCAAACAGGGAAATATTTTGACAACTACTCATGTGGAATGTCCACCATATATTAATGTAGGGGATAAGGTAATCATTACCAGCAAGACAGGAAATCTCATCATTACTGCCCCTGGCATCTCATGTGAGGATGGGATGATTGGAAAGAGAATAAATGTAAAAAATTCTGACTCTAAAAAAATAGTCAATGGGGTGGTTTGTGAGGGGAGAAGGATATTGATTGATTAGGAGAAGGAAGAGATTTCACGCAAAGACGCAAAGTACGCAAAGAAAAAAATAAAAGAATATTCTTTGCGACCTTTGCGCCTTTGCGAGAGATAGAATGAGGAACTAAAAAAGGAGGAAAATATTATGAAAAAATCAGAAAAATTTTATTTTATCCTGATATTAGTCATTACCCTGACAGTCTGGGTAAAGGCAAGGATAACAAATGCAGAATCGCTATGGCTTAAAGGTGGGCAGGAAAGCCTTTATGCTGACTCAAAGGCAAAAAAGAAAGGAGATACCCTGACAGTGATTATTACTGAATCGTCTCAAGCCTCACACAAGAGTGTAACCAAACGAGCAAAGGATATTAGTTTAAATGGAGCACATGATGCAGTTGCTACTGGTGGGAAAGCAAACCTGTTAAGTTTCTTGCCATTTTTTGGAGCAAAAGCCAAAAGCAGCTTTAACGGTGCAGGAGCAACCACTCGCACAGGGCTGCTTAATGCTACAATTACAGTGGATGTTACAGAGGTTATGGCTAATGGAAACCTTGTTATTGATGGCAAAAGGGTATTAAAGGTCAATGGCGATAATGAGGAGATATCTGTTTCTGGAATTGTCAGACCACAAGACATTACCCCTCAAAATACTATACTTTCTGCATATATCTCAAACGCTAACATTAAGTATAAGGGAGAGGTAGAATTGACTGATAAGGAACGGCCAGGGGTGATTGGCAGGGCAACAAATAAGATTGCAAATATATTTTTTTGATGGAACAATGACCACAGAGCATCCAGAGGATATAGAGTGGGTAGAGGCAGGTTGCCTTTATGCTTAACCCTATGTCCCCTGTGTGCTTTGAGGAAGTTGAGAGTTGGGGAGTTGAGAGTTGAGAGTTGAGAGTTGAGAGTTGGAAGTTGGAAGTTGGAAGTTGGAAGTTGAGAGTTGAGAGTTGAGAGTTG
>JAZDHC010000071.1:0-6603 GCA_043806395.1 Candidatus Desantisiibacteriota bacterium
TCAATAACACTATATGTGTAGGCACTCTCTCATTTGCCGTCCACAAGTAGCGGAAGGCTTCAGCCTTCCATCCATTGGAGGGCTGAAGCCCTCCTCTACATTATTATCGTAGGACTCGCAAAACACCATTTTCTCATTTTGCGTAAGTCCTAATATTAATTATAATTGGTATTGCAAAGGCATATCCATAATGAACTACTTCTGGCATTGCAGGGGCAATGCCTTCAATCATTCTACCATAGAATGGTTTAACATTTCCTTGGACTATAAAACTGGAACCAGCGGTTAACATCATCAATGGTTTTTTGAACGGACTGCCGCAGAAAGTAAATTCACCACCGAGTTTTCCATACTTCACCATTGTTTTGTAAAATCCATCAGTTGGATCATGTTTTGCAGGAACGAAATTGGACAATGTCATGAACCCGTTTGCATCATCAAAATTATTAAACCCATCAAACGGTTCAAGCTGACTGATAATCTCAAACGCCCCTTTACCAATAGATTTTCTCTTGCCATAACCTGTCAACGAGAGATCTTTGAAAAGCGAAAAAACCTTTTCTTCCCATCCGTCTCTTATCCTTAGATAGATGTTGATTGTCTGATACATTTCTTCAAGGATATATTCTTCAAGTTCAAAAAGAGAGCCTTCTTCTCCGGTTGTGCCGGTCATCCTGTTAATCGAACTGTGAAGGGTTGTAAATTCTCTAAGTGGTTTATTTTTTTCGGTCAATTCAATTTCTAAATTGCCCCTTCGGACAGAGTCAAATGATTCTGGTGTCAGCCATGCAATTTTTTTTAACTCTTTAGCTTTTTGATAGGCAGCAGAACCTTCCTCTTTTTGTTTCATTAATGATAAATGAGCAGGTACAGGCAATAGGTCGCCCGGCATACCATCTGACAAAACAAATGCAGGATTTCCGTTTTTATACTCATCAAGAAAATCTTTCAAGACATCCGTTCCTTCACGCCATGCCATAATCCAGCAAAGATTACCAAATATTGTATCTGCCTGCCATGGGGTTAGAAAGCTGCCCTGAGGTTTGATTTTTAAGCAATAGGTTTTCATGTCTGCCTCTACAGTTGAAATGGTGTTCCATCGAGTTTCATATCGTGAAAACTTACCTTGCCTGAACCCCTGCTGCCAAATCCGCCGAGATAGGTGCTTTGGACCTCTTTCAAGCCATCTTTTATAAAATCAATCATGTCTTTGCCATCACCATCTGTATCGTATAATTGTACAACGATTTCGATGTCAAACTCTGCTCCGGATGGAACCCTCTCTTGTGAGCGTGGATGCTCTGCTGTGCCAGATATCCTATTTACAATATTTTCTGTTTTTTTCTCAAGACAGGATATTCCCTTATCCTTAACAAGCAAACGGTATTCTTCACGAGTTTTTTCATTAAGAAAAGCATCCCTAACCAAGATACGCGTAGCACCGAGCTGATGCTTTGTATTCTTATGTGCTCCAAATACCTTGCAAATTCGACAACGAGGATCTCCACAACCACATGGTTCTTCATCACATGGTTCTCCCTTTTTGTTAAATGTACCCAATTTCTTTTCCAATTGTGATCGCATCTTTCCCTTTAATGAAGAACCGGGTATAAATGGTTCTTCATTTATAGGATGTTTGATTATCGGCAAATCCACCCCTCCTATCTCAATCTGATCTGCCGAACCACCAATATGCAACCCAGAATCACATCTTAGTGTTCCTGTTATGACCTTGTACCCTATAAGTTTCATAGCTTGTTTCCTCCTTTAACTTTTTGGATAAAGATATGTGAAATAGGCAACAACAGCTTCAAAATGCTGCATAAAACCTTCCTCAAAATCTTTTTGAATCTTTATAGTCTTAATGTTTCTATCTATAAATTCATAAAAACTTTGTGGTATTTTATCTTTACCCTTTGCTTCTGATGCAAAAGGGCTTAATTTTTTAATGTTCAGATTTACTGCGTCCCAATCTTTTGTCATCTTCAAACGATTCTCTGCCGCCTTTGCATGTGTGTAGAACCGCCTTAATTGGTGATTTTTAAGTTTCGGGTATCCTGTACCAAAAGATCTTGCTACCTCTTCTGCATCAGTCGTTATGAAATCCTCCCAGAGGTATCCCTTCTCATTAAAATAACCTTTTTTCAGCTTGTTTAGATAATCACTTGGCAGCACATCAGGTCTTCTATTCTTCTGACTTTGGCTACAATCGTAGCATGTGTCAAATTTATCATCCTTGAGAGGTTTTTGGCATATCCGGCATACCTTTTGCATTTCACCACCCCCTTTTATTCCTGCCTTTTCAAAGGCATGTTTCATGTTATTCATTTTTCTCACCCCTATTTGCCGTTAAGGCATAGTTGGCAATAATGCCAAGATTTTTTAATTTCAAACCTCTTGAATCTTTTAAGTCTTCTGCCCATTGTCTGATTTCTCTTTTTTTCGGGTCATTTGAATCCAATGATGGCAGATTTCTTGCGACATCATAAGCCATAAGCGGAAGGAATTTCAAGTATCTTGTTTCACCAGTTCTCTGGAATTTATCACTCATTTTCGAGTAAATAAGCAAGTTCCTTGCAAAACCCATTGAGATATCTTTTTGTTTAAGCCATTTCTCCAGCATCTCTGATTCTTGAATTATGCCTGATACATCGCTCCATTTTACTGTATGAGCAAATATTGTCAAGCTGTCTTTACCTTTATTACCCTTTGAAATATCAAGAAAATTATCTGCCATCTCTACTGCCCTAAAAACAGGATAATTGTGCTTGACAAAGGCTATACCGGCTGAAAGCGTAATATTCTCATTATTGCAGGTAAATTCCTTAAACCTTGCGTTCAATTCATCTGCAAAATTAATTATCACATCCCATGGTCCAATAACAAGTACATCATCACCCCCGGAATAAACTGTATATATCTCAGGATAACTAACCTCTATCAATTGCTGCATATAGCCGCAGAAAAATACATCGAGCATTCGACTTAATGTAGCTACTCGTGAAACAGTATTGTTATCTCTTAGCCCACAGGCAAACACTTCACCCAAATTGTCCACATCTGCCTTTAAGTAACCAAGTAGCTGCCTGCCCTTACTCTCAGACACAACACATTCAAAAGATTTTGGCTTATTCTTCTCTGCACTATCTCTTTCAGAACACTTAATATTTTCACAATCATTGCAATCATGGTCAGTTATAAATTTCGAGACATGATTTGCTATAACACGGTGTGTTACAGGAAATTCCGTACTCGTTTCAAACTCATCAATGCTTAATATAAGATATGCTCCATGTTTTACCTGCCGTAGTGTTTTTAACAAGTCAAACGAGTAATCAAGATAACTTTTATTGAATTCACCACCCTTATCTTTGTAAAACGCAATATATTTTGTATCCGTGAGTTTTTGTCCGATTGCCTTGTCATCATTGCATTTATCACAGATATATTTGTCTTCGTCTATTTTACCCGGGAATTTATTACATGCCTTGCAAAGTTTTTCTTCATCACCAAAATCAATATTAACCGTTGCTACAGCTTCATTCCATAATCCGTTTTCTATCATGATTTCATTAAAAGGATTTTTCTTTATCCTTTGGAGTGATTGGTTCAGTTTTTTCAGTGATTCACCATAATTGCCAAAATCATTACCTGATAAACGAATTGTCTCTATGTTTAGATTGATCTCTGCATTAAACTTTTCATAAAACCATGAGTCAGTATCTTGCTTGATTGCCTGTATCCTCTCATTTGCATCTGTGAGATTAGGCAAAAGTATATAAAATTTACCGCCTGATGCCATCAGGATATTTGCCAATGGCAGAGAAAAGGCATGTAAAATTTTGTGGCTTACTATTTCCGAAAGCATATTAATCTGAAACGATCTTGCTCTCAGTCGTTTGCTAACCCCACCTGCTCCGATATGGGTAATGTTGAATATATAATTTTGAATGCCTGACAGATCACCAACCAAAAGGATAAATTTATCTATCTTATCATTTTTAATTTTATTTTCCTTGAAATCAAGAGAGTGATATTGATAAAGACATGCGGCAATGGCACAAGTAGTCTTCAGATGGTCAAAAAGTGAAACATCAGGTATTTCCTCTTGGGTATTGCTGGGGATACACCATGTATATTGCATCAGGATTGCAAAAATATTTGCAAACATCGTGTCAAAATCTACTTGATTAATATGTTCTGTGCTTTTGACAAGCATGTTGAATTTTTCCCCAAAGCCTCGCAGATGATCATTTAATTCACCAAGTTTGTATTCATCAAACTTTTTAGGGAATGCATCTTCAGGGTTTAAGGGCTTTGCATAGTATTTAAGTTTTACAGGCAATGCCTTATCAAGCTTAATACAACTAAATATAGACACCAGAGGGACTGACTTAAAATCCTGATACTCTTCTGCTTTTTCACCCCTTTCTGATGATGAATAATTATCAGACCTGCTGACGAGATAACTTAATGCTCTGTATTTATCAGGGGCATTCTTGCAAATTAGATCTTTGCCTAATCTTGGATCCTCATGATGTTTCTGGACAAGGGTTTGAAGCAGATCAAAATCTACAAATTTTGAGAAGAAATCCTTAAAAGTACTGACAAAATTAGCCGAAACTTGAGGATGTTTCCCTTTTGTGTCAAGTGCCCCAAAACTCCCTCGCTGTAGTAGTTTCCCCACATCATGCAACATTGCCCCAAGCATTACTGTCTGATATTCTCTTTGATTAACTCCTTCCATATCCTCACCTCATAAACAATCATTATGCACCTTACATGGTTAAAAGTCAAACAATATCTCTTATTTCTCGCTTCCACAGTTTCCTATCCTATCTCATACCTTCCCAGCCCAAAACTCGTCCCCTTGCCAACATGCAGGATTTCTCCAGCCTGTATCAATGGCATAAATGGTTCTATGTTTCCCTCAAAGGTTATCTTGCCAACAAAGCCACCCATTTTCATGCGAGTATCCTGTCTGGCAGAATATCTCTCCCAGTCATACCATTGTAGGGTCGCACGATCAAAGGACTCTATCTTTATCTGTTCTGCTTGCTCTATAATCCCTCTAAAATCTATCTGTGATGTGTCGCCACCACAGTGGAAGTAGGAGAGAAGGGCTATCCGGCGGAGTAGGTTTCTTACAAGTATGTGAAATTCTAAATCTTTGGTCAGGCATCCATTGTAGATAATGCGGCAAGGGGTGAGAAAGTTGAGGGTTAGAGGTTGGGGGTTGGGAGTTGAGAATTGGGAGTTAAGAGTTGAGGGTTGAAAGTTGAGAAGGGTTGAGGGATTAAATGAGTTAAGGGTTTTACCTTTGGAATCATAGATTGTCTTTCCCTCGCAATTGACACCTTGCAACTCAAACCTGCCCCTGCCTTTTCCAATGCCTATTCTCCCCAGCTCCTCGAAGGTGTAAATAAAATAAGGAAGATAATCTATTGCCTTGCCAATGAGGATAAGATTGAAGGTAATGGTATCCCCATGTTTATATCCCTGACGCTTCTCAGGGGGTGGTTCTATGACAAAGGGATGTGGTGCAGCTTCATATTTACGCATCATAGCAGTATTAGCCGGTGGCGGGGTTTCAAATACATACGAATAAACACATTTTTCCTTCAGGATACATTCATGGCATAATCTGTCTCTTAAGGCACACACCACCCTTTTGAAGGCAGTACCAAAACCACCCCGCAGGGTTGAACCCAGATACAGCGGCAGGTGTAAATCTTCGATAGCTGTAAGAATAAACTCAAATCGTGTCAATCTAAAATTATTCAAAATATTGCAGGTGGATTCCATTGTTTTCATGATACATAAAGAATAGCAAAAAACATGTGAAAAGTCAAGGAGAAAAGTTGAATTGTTAAAAAAACTAATGCCTGACACGAAGATTTACCTTTAGGACTTACGCAAAATGAGAAAATGGTGTTTTGCGAGTCCTACGATAACAATGTAGAGGAGGGCTTCAGCCCTCCAATGGATGGAAGGCTGAAGCCTTCCGCTACTCGTGGACGGCAAATGAGAGAGTACCTACACATATAGTGTTATTGAAAGGTGATGGCTACCAAATATGACGATCAAAATGGTGTTTTGCGTAAGTCCTAACCTTTATCCATACCCATCAAACAATCTCCCCACACCCTCTAACCTCAAGTCTGGTCCATTAGATTGAATACGAGATGGGTGATATGTTGCTGGTCGCATGGGTATCATCTCTACTGTTTCAGTGATTGCTTCGCCTTTGGCTACGAAAATTTCACCACACTCAGGGCATTTTTCTGTTATCGTGTTTATGTGTTGGGCTACAACCATTTTCCCCTGATTACTGGCATTCATTCGGGCTATTCTCAGGTGTTCAGCCTCATGCTGTCTTACCTTTTCGACACTCTCATGCCCCGGGATGATTGCCTTTTTGCCATCACTTGTTTCCCCATTAGAGCAGGTGTATTCTCGACAAGAGCAGGCAGGGCATTGTTTTTGAATCTGGGACACATCATTTTTGCCCTGATTATCCTTAGTCTGGCTAAAAAAGTTCATTATGGACTTAAATGAATTTATTGCCCAGCCAGTATCAGTTTTATTACTCTCAGGCAAAGC
>JAZDHC010000072.1:0-14888 GCA_043806395.1 Candidatus Desantisiibacteriota bacterium
TATCTGGGGTTAATGCTTATCCCGTAGATGAAAATAGTGCTGTCATTACCTTCCTTACCTGGCCAGGACCGTATTATTTGTTTAATGCAAGCAACAATCCTGTTTTAAATATAGAGATATTTTATGGTAAATCTTCCAGTAATTTATCTAATTTGATAAGGACAGAATATGGTAATTGGGGGTTAGTGCTAAGAAAATTAAACAAGGAGTCCACCTATTATTATCAACTCAAGGTGAACTTTCGTAATTTTCCATCCGTAACCTCTCCAATATATAGCTTTGTTACCAATAGAGCTCCATCAATAGATACTTCTGGTAGCAATACCATTCCTGGTAGTATTAGCAGTTTTACAGCTACAGGCAAGTATGGGAAGATAGCCTTAAGCTGGATAAATCCAGGGGATGATTATCTGCGAACAGATATTGTCCGAAAAATAAATAGTTATCCAGAAACAATTACAGATGGTGTCATGGTCTACAGTGGCACAGGGAGTAGTTATGAAGATGTGCTGGTTGTAAAGGATATAGCATATCATTATGCAGCATTTGCCTGTAATGGGGTTAATTACTCTAATCCTGCTACAGCAAGTGCTACCCCAATTTCAGATATTACCCCACCATTTGCGCCAGGAACACCAACCGAAAACTCTCCTGATGTTGATATAATTGCAACAGAAACAGGTAGATGGCTATTACACTGGGATACCCAATCACAGGATGAAGAATCAGGAATAGCATATTATGAGATAGAGGAAAGGGTAGATAATGGAAGTTGGACATTGGTACAGTATATCCCGGGAGGTACTGGTACAGCAAAAATTAGTAACAAACAATCTGGTAGGGTTTATTATTATCGCCTTCGAGCGGTCAACGGAGCAGGTTTGTCAGGAAGTTATTCCGTATCCTCAGATGGAATAAGGGTGGTAAACAAGGCAATGATTTTACCAGCTACAGCAAGTGTGGTATATGCAGGACAAGATGGAAAATTTGCCTTGGTAGATGTGCCTGCAAATGCCTATGTAAATGGTACAATATTTGGAATGTCGCAGATAATTCCTCCACAGACAGACCTGTTGCAGGCAGATCCACCCATAGAAAAGTTGTTGGGAAATGCTTGGCAAATAGTGGCTGTGGATGGAGATAACAATCTTATCCAGCCGGCAAGTAATATGATGTTGATAGTGTCTTACCCTGACTCAAATGCAAATGAAATAGAGGATATGGAACGGTATCGATTATATCAGTTGAAAGAAGGGGCTGATGTATGGGTGATTGTGTCCGGTAGTCAAACAGTACTGGGAACAAACAACATGATTCAGGTATCAATTGGCAGCCTATCTACCTTTGTTGTGGCTAAATTGCGTGATATTGTGCCACCTGAGCCAATAGGTAGTTTTACTGTAACCGGTGGTGAGCATGAAGTAAATTTATTATGGAAAAATCCAGAGGATGGGGATTTTGTATATACAATAATAGTGAAGCGAACAGATATGTTTCCGGGCAGTCCTACGGATGGAAGTGTTATCTATATTGGGACAGGAACAGACTATATTGATGCTACGGTAACGGATTCGACAAGCTATTATTATGCTGGCTTTAGTTGGGATGGGACAAATTATTCCACAGTAACCACAGGGAGTGCTACGGTCAAGGATAATACCCCGCCAGCAGGTGTGGGCAGCTTTACAGCCACAGGCAAGACAGGCAAGGTAGAGCTTGATTGGATAAATCCATTGGATACTGACTTTGGCTGGGTGGAGATTCTTCGCAATGCCAGTGATTTTCCTGCTACTCGGACAGGGTGCACTCCAATCTATGTTGGGACAGGAACAATGTATGTGGATATCACAAAGATAACCAATGGGATAACATATTACTACACTATTTTTGCTTATGACAAAGTTGGAAATTTTGGGACTGCTTCACATGCAACTGCAACCCCAAGCATTGACACCCCACCCTCTGCACCGGGGACAGTAACCGAGGGATATTTTGATGCAGATGTGGTAATTTATCAAGGGATATGGACGGTTTTCTGGGGAGCTGCTACGGATGAGGAATCAGGAATAAGCAGCTATGAACTCCAACAAAGGATAAATGATGGGGAATGGAAAACCATTGGAAATGTAGCTGGTACCGCAACAAGCGTGTCTGGTTTCTGGGGAAGTGTAGGTAATATATATTATCATCGCCTGCGAGCCATGAATGGAAATGGAATGTGGGGAAGCTATACAGTATCCGATGGAATAAGGGTGGTTAATAGTGCAGAATATGTTCAATCTGGATCACTTAAATGGATTACTGTGGATGGATCTGGCATAAGCATGAATGTATCGGGTGGGACGGAAACCGAAATAATAACTGTATCCCAGGAAACTGTTGGTAATCTGCCTTTTAACCTCCTTGGTAAGGCATATCGGGTGGCTGTAATAAACGAGGCAAATGAGGAAATCCAACCACAGGGGTCTATTACCTTGACCCTTTTTTATCCTGACCCAGATACTGGGGATGAAGAGGCGGATAAAGGGTACAGAATCTATTGGTTGGATGCAGATGGCTGGAAGATTGTACCTGGGGAACAGAGGGTTTCGCCAGAGAGTGATCAGATTACCGTTGAGGTAGGACATCTTTCGGTGTATGCGGTTGGTATCCCACTACAAGGGATCATGGTGTATCCAAACCCATTCAATCCCGGAAGGTATGCGGATCATACCAAGGTTATCTTCAAGGGCTGGGCTGGTTATGCCAAAATAAGGATCTACAAGCTCAATGGCGAGCTTATTGAGGAAATGGATGGCAATGATATAAAAGAATGGCTGCCCTCATCAGATGTTGCCAGTGGTGTTTATATCTATGTGATTGATGTTCTGGGCGGGCAAAGGTCATCGGGTAAGTTGGCGATCATTAGGTAGCTACAAACAGACTTCCGAAGTTTTGAAAACTTCGGAAGTCTTGGAAGTCTCCCACAAGACAGCAGGAGAATCAGGAATGAAGAATGCACAAAGAATAGCATTAATATTAATGGTAGTCGCAGGCTTTAGCCTGCGGTTAGCTGGAAGTGCATGGGCAGATAAAAGCACTGCAGCTCATATCCTTGAGTTTGGCTCAGGAGTCAGGCCAACAGCCATGGGTGAGGCATTTTGTGGGGTGGCAGATGATATTAATGCTATTTTCTTGAACCCGGCTGGCATTGCCTGGCTGAACAAGAAAGAAATATCCATGGGGCATGATAATTATTTTCAAGGTCTCAAGCTTGAGAGCATCAGCGGGATATACCCTGTAGAGGATATACTGGCTTGTGTAGGATTGAATATATCTATGCTGCGAATAGGTGAGATTGTGGGCATGGATAGCAAGGGGAACAAAATCCCAAACCTTGATGCAGGTGACAGCCTTGTTACCCTTTCCTTTGCTCAGATCATGGATGAAGACATGAGATTGGGTCTGGGTCTGGGTATTAAATGGATACATCAGAGGATAGCAGAAGAGAAGGCATCAGGGATGGCTTGCGATATAGGCGTATTATACAAGAGTAAGTACAAGGATTGTCCCTACACAGTCGGTGCCGTTGTCCAAAATATTGGCGAAAAGATAGGATTTGTGAGAGAAAAATATGGGTTGCCATTAAATTTCAAGATTGGCATATCCAGTAGAATGTTGAGGGATAAGATCTTATGTGCCATAGATTTGAATAAACCAATAAAGGATAAGGTATATCTGAACATTGGCAGTGAATATCGTATAACTGATAATATAGCCCTGCGAGCAGGATTCAATGGAAAAAATGCTGTGGATATGGGTATGAGTGCCGGGATTGGGGTAAAGATGGGAAAAGGGTTAAGGTTTGATTATAGCTATGGCGGGTATGGAGAGTTGGGAAATGTATTAAGGGTGTCGGTAGGGATTGGGTTTGATGGAGATGGTGAATTGGCAGGGTTGGAGAAAAAGTAAATATTACAGGCGGTAAAATGAAGATATTGTTTATTTCTCAGCGACTTCCGTATCCTCCAATTCGTGGAGATAAGATACGAAGCTTTAATATGCTACGAGGGCTTTCCAAGCTACATGATATATCCGTGATAAGTTTTATTAGATCAGATGAAGAGATGACAGATGTAGAGGCATTAAAGCAATATTGTGCTTCTGTAGATGTATGTATGCTAAGTGAATGGGAATCAAAATTAAATGCATGTTTTGGAGTATTTTCTTCAAAGCCTCTTACACTATCATGGTATTATTCAAAACATCTAATGGATATGATTCAAATGAAAATAAGGGATGAAAAGTTTGATCTATTGTTTGTTGTTTGTTCTTCCATGGCTCAGTATGTATTTGACAATGATAGTATGCTCAAGATTATTGATCTAATGGATGTTGATTCTGAGAAATGGGTTCAATATGCTAAACGCACCCATTTTCCTCATTCATGGATATATTCTTTAGAAGCGAAGAGATTAAGAAGATACGAATCTGCTATCAATAGTGTTTTTGATTGTTGTATGGTGGTATCTGAAGAAGAGAAAAGAATATTTTCTTCATTTTCTTCTAATTCAAATAAAATAAATGTTATTTCTAATGGAGTTGATACGAAATATTTTAAACCACTTGTTGAAGAGTATGTTCCCAATACGATTGTTTTTACAGGAGCAATGGACTATTTTCCAAATACAGATGCAATGGTTTTCTTTTGTAAAGAAATATTTCCATTAGTAAAAGAAAAAATGCCCGATATTATATTGTATATTGTTGGGAGCAATCCGACAAAAGAGGTGCAACGATTAGCTAATAATAAGGATATTATCGTTACAGGATATGTAGATGATACTCGACCATATATAGGAAAAGCTGCTGTTTGTGTAGTGCCATTAAGGGTTGCTCAAGGTACACAAAATAAGATATTAGAAGCAATGGCTATGGGAACTCCAGTTGTGACTACTTCTTTTGGATTTAAGGGAATAGAGGGATCTGAGAATGGAAAGGATATAATTGTTGCTGATGATTGTAATGATTTTGCTGAAAGGGTAATAGAAATATTAAAAAATAAAGAATTACGATCATATCTTTCTCAGAATGGAAAAAAATTAATAGAAAAACAATATAATTGGGATGTTCCAGTTGATAAATTGCAGAAAATAATAGAGAAGATATTTTTGCAAAAAGGTAGGATTGAATAATGTGTGGGATTGCGGGAATCTTAAGAATAGATGGTATGAGTCCATCGACAGAGTTAGTAAAAAAAATGTGTGATATCATAAAGCATCGGGGACCAGATAGTGAAGGTTTTTACAATGATTCCTTGATTGCCCTTGGACATCGTAGATTGAAGATAATTGACATGGTAACAGGAAAACAACCAATGTGCAATGAAGATGGCACAATATGGATAACTTATAATGGAGAAATATATAATTATAAGGAATTAAAAAATCAATTATTACAAAAAGGGCATAGATTTGAGACAAATACAGACACAGAGGTAATTATTCATCTTTACGAGGAAATGGGTGAGGAATGTGTTCACTCTTTACGAGGAATGTTTGCCTTTGCTATCTGGGATAAAAATCAAAGAAAATTATTTGCAGCCAGAGACAGGTTGGGGATAAAGCCTTTTTATTATTATTATGATAATAAACAGTTAATATTTGCTTCGGAAATAAAGGCTGTTATTGTATCTGAGGATGTAAAGCCTGAATTAAATAACGAGGCATTAATTGATCATTTGAGATGTAAATATCCGCTTGGTACAAAAACATTTTTTAAGAATGTTTTAAATCTTTCTCCTGGTTGGAACTTAACATGGGAAAATGGAAGGCTTTCTACAAGAGAGTATTGGGATATCTCTTTTAGCTCTACTCCCAATAAATCTGAAAAAGAATACATAGAGGGATTACAATATCACTTACAGGATGCAATAACGAGTCATTTGATAAGCGATGTTCCTGTTGGAGCTTTTTTAAGTGGGGGATTAGATAGCGGTACAATCGTAGCCTTAGCATCTGAAAACAAAAATACTGACCCAATAAAAACATTCTGTTGTGGTTCAAAGGGATGGGAAAAAGAAGAAAATAGTGATATTGTATATGCGAAAAAAGTAGCAAGTTTTTCGAAATCTCAACACTATGAAATTCTTCTTTCTCCACGAGAATATGGGGATTTTATCCCAAAGGCAATTTGGCATTTGGATGAACCAGGGGGTGGAGATACAGCTATCCCTGGATATTTTGTAGCAAAATATGCCAGGGAAAATGTTACCGTGTTGCTTTCTGGAGAGGGAGGAGATGAGATACTTGGTGGATATAGACACTATATCCAGCGACTTATAGAAACAAGTCTTTTCCCATTTTCTAATAGAAAGGATTTTGTTGGATCAGGGATTCCTATTATGAAGCTTGTTTCCTGGCTCCCTGAATATCTTAGATTATTGAATAGTAGGGAGAAATTTTCACAATCTATTATTTATAGCTTTTTCCCAAAGGATCTTGATTCTCTCTTGATTAGACCCAACTTTGATGAAAGAATGGTACATGAATTATTAAACAAAGATTTTTTAGAAGAGGTTAAGGATTATAATCCTGTAACAGAGCTGTATGAAAAATACTTTAAGAAAGATACAGGTGGTTGTTTTGTAGATAAAATGCAATATATAGATATGAAGACCTATCTGTATAGAATACTTCATATCTATGACAGAATGTGTATGGCTGTATCCCTTGAAAACAGGGTCCCTTTTTTAGATTACAAACTTGTCGAATTTGCAAGCAGCATTCCATGTGAATTGCGATTTAAGGGATTAATTTCAAAGTATTTATTGCGGAAAGCCATTGCTGGAAAACTTCCACCTGAGGTAATAAATAGAAAAAAAGCAGGCTTTTCATTGCCAGCAGGAAATTGGTTCAGAAATGAACTGAAAGATGATATTTATCAGATTTTATTTGGAAGTAAGGCAATCAATCGAGGTATTTTTAATCGGAATATGGTGCAAAAGGTATGGGATGAACATCAAAAAGGAATTGAGCATACTCAAAAATTATGGTCATTGATTTCTATTGAGCTTTGGCATCAAATATTTATAGATGGAAAATCAGGATATGAATAATGAAGATTTTAGTTCTTATTGGCAGAGCAGGAATAGGTGGACATGTAATTTCTACACTTACTATAGCCAGTGCCCTTCAAGCAAAGCACAAAGTAATTCTTGCTGCAGGTAGAGGGAAATTATCTGATGAGATAGAAAGACGAGGAATAATATATATTGAGATTCCTTTTTTTGTTTCAGCCTTTAATCAGGAGTATGCATATTTTTCTTTTTTTTCGTGGATTACTATAAAAAGGGTACTGGAAATAGTAAAGAAGGAAGAGATAGATATAATCCATGCTTTTGATGCTCCTGCTTCTTTTGTAGCTAATTTTGTTACAGTATTTACTGGTATTCCTACGGTAACAACTATATGTGGTGGACCGGGTCCTGTTTATCCTCTTCCTAAATTTCAGAAGCTGATTGTCTTTAGTAAAGAATATAAAAAGGTAATGATAGATAATTTCAAATGGGATGAAAAAGATGTTGTAGTTATTAAAAATCGAATTGATTTTAATGAGGAAATGAAGAAGGATACGGAACAATCTTGTAGCTTTTTATTTGATTCTCAGCATAAAAAGATTATAATGATAACCAGATTTAGTGGAGAAAAAATTAAGGCAATAGAGTATGTATTTAAGGCAATAGAAGATATCTTTTGTTCAATATCTGATGTGGATTTAATCTTGATAGGGGATGGACAATTTTATGAAAAGATAAGCATATTAGCTAAGGAAATAAATAATAAGATAGGAAGAGAAGGGATAATTTTAACTGGAGCGGTGATCAATGCTAATTCATTATTAAAATATGGGGATATTGTTATGGGTGTTGGTCGGAGTGCATTTGAAGGGATGTTTTTGGGTAAGCCAACTGTGATTGTTGGTGAAAATGGATTCGCAGGGGTGATTGAAGAAAAAACAGTAGAGGAATTAGAATATTATAATTTTTCAGGAAGGAATGTAAAGTTGTCTGGAGATTGCAAGGAATTAGAAAATGTAATAAGGAAGATATTGGAGGACGAACAATATGCCTTGAGAGTGGGCAGATTTGGACGGGAGTATCTTGAGCAGGAACTGGATGTGGTTCAAGGGGTTAAAAAAATAGAAAAAATATACGAAGAGGTGTCATCTAAAGGACAGGTAGATTTAGGGATTCAAATAAAATCCTTTATTTTTTTAATATGGAATATAAGCAGGATATTGGTTGATGGTATTATTTTTTCAAGTGCTAAACAGGTAAGATTCTGGTTAAAATAAAGAGTAAAATGTAACTACTCAGCGAGGGGAATTTACCACGGAGATACAGAGAACACGGAGAAGAATTTATCCACAGATTACACAGATTACACAGATGTTCTAATAAAATAAAGATAGGGACATCAAGACAATAAACAAAAAAATCTTAATCTGTGCAATCTGTGTAATCTGTGGATAATCTTATCTGAATTTGTGGTTTTTTCTTTCTCTGTGCCTCTGTGGTGAGTAGTTACAGTAAAATTATAAAGATGAGGTGAAAGATATGGAAAGGTTTTTGATTAATGGTGGAAAAAAATTGAATGGGGTGGTGGAATTATGTGGGGCTAAAAACGCTGCTCTTCCAATCCTTGTTGGGGCAGTTCTTAGTGAAGAAGAGGTAGTACTTAAGAATGTTCCTGTTTTATTAGAAGATGTTAAAGTTATGCTTGCTTTATTTAAGGACTTGGGTGTTCAGGTATCAGTAGAAGGTTCTACCGTAGGGATATGTGGCAAGGGTATTTCCAAATGGAGTCTTCCGCTGGAGTTAACTGGAAAGATTCGTTCCTCTTTGTTATTGTTAGGATTGTTGCTGGCTAAGATGGGGAAAGTAAGAATATCTCTTCCTGGTGGATGTGCTATTGGAGATAGAAAATTTGATTTGCATATAGAGGGGCTTCGTGCTTTAGGGTGTCATATGGATGTTGGTGATGATTATATCTGTGGAGAAGTAGAAAAATTAAAGGGTGCAGAAATAGAGTTTTATCTGCCAACAACAACTGGTACGGAAAACATAATTTTAGCTGCATGTTTTGCTGAAGGAAAAACTGTACTAAAAAATGCTAATACCAGGCCGGAGACAATAGATATGTGCAGGTTCTTAAACAGTATGGGAGCAAGAATAACTGTTTCTAATCGTGTAATAGAGATAGAAGGGGTTGATAGATTAAAGGGTACAGAATATACCATAATGAGTGGAATTGATGAGGCTGTAACATATATGATTGCTGCAGGGGTTACTGGTGGTGAAATAATGATTAAAAATTTTTCATTGGAATTTGTCAAGTCAGATGTAGAGTATCTACGAAAGGCAGGGATAGAAATCTTTGAATGGGGTGGTTCTGTGTATGTTTCTGCTAAAAAGGAGATACAGCCTTTTGATATGTTCACTGCTCCATATCCAGGGGTAAATTCTGATATGCAGCCTTTATTTGCGGCTTTGGCTTTAAAGGCAAAAGGAGAAAGTACTATTACGGATACAAGATTTACAGATAGATTTCAATATGTTCAAGAATTGAAAAAATTTGGGGTTGATATAGAGGCTTATGGTAATTGTGCAGTTGTCCGAGGTAATGGAAAAATAAAAGGAGCAATGGTAAGGGCATTGGATTTAAGAGGGGGAGCCGCCTTAATTATAACAGGATTGGTGGCAGAGGGTGAGACAGAGGTAGAAAATATTTATCAGATTAATAGAGGATATGAGCAAATTGAAAAAAAATTGAAAGAATTAGGTGGAGATATTAAAAAGATAGGGGAGTAGAAATGAAAACATATGCTAAGATTGTGAAACATATATTATATCCATTTTGGGCATTTAAGGATAAAAGTAATCGGTTTAAGTATTGGAAGGAATTAGAGGATTCTCAATGGTGGAGTCCTGAAAGGATTAAGGATCTTCAATGGCAGAAAATGAAAAATCTTTTATCTCATGCCTATCAAAATGTGCTTTATTATAAAAAGATTTTTGATAGGATAGGGCTAACACCAGAAGATATTAAATCTTTTGAGGACTGGAAAAAATTGCCATTCTTAGAAAAAGATGATATCAGAAATAACCTGAATATGTTGATAGCAACAAACTATAAAAAAGAGGATTTGTTAAAAAATGGTTCTGGTGGTTCAACAGGTAGTCCTGTTATATTTTATGAGGATAGCAGTAAAACTGATTGGAGATTGGCTGGTGCTGTCAGACATAATAGATGGTGTGGCTGGGATGTTGGAGAAAGGACAGGGTGGATATGGGGAGCTCCCAGGGATTTAGTGGAATTTGGAAATATTAAGGCTAAGCTAAGGAATCTTATATTAGATAGATTGTTGATCATGAATGCATATGAATTAAAAGATGAGGATATGTCTAAGTTTGCTATAAAATTAAAGAAATTTCAACCAACCATGATTCTTGCTTATGCAAATGCTCTTTACTTATTTGCTAAGTTTTTGAAAGATAAAGGAATAGAAGGGATTAAGCCAACTGGTATTATAACTACAGGTGAGGTATTATATCCTGAAAGGAGAGAATTGATAGAGTCTGTTTTTAAGTGTAAGGTGTTTAATAGATATGGCTCAAGAGAGGTAGGCTTGGTTGCCAGTGAGTGTTTGGAGCATAAGGGCATGCATATTAATGCAGAAAATGTATTCGTAGAATTTGTTAAAAAAGATGGTACTCCTGCGATGTCTGGAGAAATAGGAGAAATTGTCGTGACAGACTTGTGTAATTATGTTACCCCATTTATTCGATATAAAATTGGAGATGTGGGATCTCCTTCAGATATAATATGTTCGTGTGGACGGGGATTACCGCTTATGGAAATGATTGAGGGAAGAACGAGTGATTTTATAGTTACACCTGAAGATAGATTTATTTCTGGTCCAGGGCTGTCTCCGTTGATTATGGATCTAACAGGGATTAAACAGGTGCAATTTGTCCAAAAAGAAAAGAAAGAGTTGTTATTGAACATAGTTAAGGGAGATACATTCCAGAAGGAAGATGTAGACAAATTGTGTTCTCGATTACGAAAATACACAGGGGATATTATGATTATAAAAGCTGAATTTGTAGATACAATTCCTAAGCAACCGTCAGGAAAATATCAGCTTATAGTTTCTGAGGTTTCTATAAGAGAGAGATCAAGTGGAAGGGATAATCTATGAAGCTTGTTAAAAAACTACCTGAGCATAAAAGAGCAAAAACCCTTATTGTTGGAGCTGGTGTTGGCGGAAAGATGATTGTTAAGGAGATACAATCTCATCCTGAATTAGGGCATGAGCTTATAGGATTTATTGATGATGACCTAAAGAAGCTTCATCGAAGGTTTTATGGGGTAGAAGTTATTGGGAATACTTATGATATCCCTAATGTTGTCAGCAAATTAGGGATAGAGGCTATTATTATCTGTATTCCATCTGCCTCTGGAGAGGTTAACAGAAACATTGTTGCCAGATGTGAGGAAAGTGGTGTAGATTATAGAATAATTCCAGGGGTTTTCGAGATTCTTGGGGGTACGGTAAATGTTAGTCCTATTCGAAATGTAGATGTTGAGGACTTACTTAGAAGACCGCCAATAACGATTAATTCAAAGAGGATATTAGATTATTTGGCTAACAAGATTGTTCTGGTTACAGGTGCAGGTGGTTCTATTGGTTCAGAATTATGTCGACAGATTTGTAAGGTAAAGCCCAAACAAATACTCCTCCTTGGGCATGGAGAGAATAGTATTTATCAGATAGATAGAGAGCTCAGGGCAAGCTATCCTTTTGTTCAGACAGAGCCGGTTATTTGTAGTGTTGTAGACAATGTAAAACTAAACTATGTAATGAAAAGGTATCAGCCAAATGTTATCTTTCATGCAGCAGCATACAAGCATGTGCCATTGATGCAGAAGTTTCCTGAAGAATGTGTTAAAAACAATATTATTGGGACATTGAATGTAGTTATGGCAGCGGATAAGTATAATGTAAAGAAGTTTGTTAGCATTTCTACTGATAAGGCTGTTAATTGTGTAAATAATATGGGTATCTCTAAACGAATTGCTGAGATGCTTATTCAGTCTTATTCAAAGGTAAGCCGGACAGAGTTTATGATTGTCAGATTTGGTAATGTGCTGGGTAGCAGAGGAAGTGTAGTTCCGCTTTTTAAGGAACAGATAGCTAAGGGTGGTCCTGTAACCGTGACGCACCCAGAGATGACCAGGTTTTTTATGACCATGCCTGAGGCTGCTCAGTTAGTTGTTCAGGCAGGAGCCATTGGCAAGGATGGAGATGTATTTGTGCTGGATATGGGTGATCCTGTTAAGATGCTTGATATGGCTGAAGACCTTATTCGTCTTTCTGGATTTGAACCATATATTGATATTCCGATAGAATTTATTGGTATTCGTCCTGGGGAAAAGTTGTATGAAGAGTTACTAACTGATAAAGAGGGAACTGTTGCTACAAAACATGAAAGAATATTCCAAACAAAAGCTGAGGATGTAAATAAAGAAGTATTGCTAAAAGATATTGAGGAATTAAGGAAATTAGCTATTAATGTTAAACGAGAAGAGATTATAAAGAAGTTTTGGGAGATGCTTGCAAAGCACCAAGGGAAAGCAGGAGAGTAAACTATGAGAATATTGGTAATAGCTGCTCATCCAGATGATGAGCTTTTGGGATTAGGGGGTAGCTTGATTAAACATGTGCAAGATGGGTGTGATGTACATGTGGTGATTATGAGTGAGGGTGCATCATCAAGGTATGAGGATGGTATGAAGAACAAGCTGAAGGAATCTGCTTATAAGGCTGGTGAGGTAATGGGAATAAATCAGGTACATTTTTGTGATATGCCGGATCAGAGGATGGATGGGATTCCCTTGTTGGATGTAATTAAGCCCATCGAGATATTGATTAAACAGATTGAGCCAGAAACAATCTATGTCCATCATCATGGCGATGTGAATCAGGATCACCGGGTGGTATTTGAGGCAACCATGGTTGCTTCAAGACCAGTGAAAGGAAGTAGTGTAAAAAAGATATTGTGTTATGAAACCCCATCATCTACAGAGTGGTGTCCGTCATTTCCTGATAGGGTGTTTATGCCCAATGTATTCGTGGATATCAGTGGAACCATTGAGAAAAAGTTGGATGCTTTTCGATGCTATGAAAGCGAAATTGGTGAATTTCCGCATCCTCGTTCTATAGAGGCTTTAAGAAACACAGCTAAACAGTGGGGAAGTAGGGTTGGCTTGAAGTATGCTGAGGCATTTGAATTAATAAGGTGGATAAAATATTAATGAAGCAATATCTGTGTATTATTTTTATTCTTATGTTGCTAACATCAAAAGGCATGGCAGGTACAATTTCACTCTCGGTAGATGCCGGAGGGGGTACTTTTACACAATATCCTGTAGCAGTTGGCATGCCATTCCCTGAAGATGATGGGTGCCTCGATTCTATCTCAGACTTAAAACTTAGTAAGATTACGGGTGGAGAACAGGAGATACCTTTTCAGATTCATGAGTTATGCAAATGGAAAAATGGAAAAATAAAGGCAGCACTTGTACAATTTCTGGCAGATGTTGGGAAATATAAAATAGATTATGGTCTTGGTATCTCAAAAGGAAATGAAGAGATGCAAGCTAAGGTTACCGTAATAGATGAATCCGAGTATGTAGAAGTGGATACAGGTGTGTTGAAGTTCAAGATAAATAAAAAGTGTGGGAAATTATTTGATGGAATATGGTTGAACAATGTAAAGATAGTAGCTGATGGGGATATGGAGGTGATAGGTGTTGATGGACAGAGTTATAAATCATCGAATTATCAGTATGCTTCTGATGAGGTAAAGATAGAAGAACGAGGACCGATTAGATCATGTATAGCAATAAGGGGAAAATATGTTGCCACTAACAATGCTGTAAATGATTTTAGATATATAGTCAGAGTGTATGCATATGCTGGCAAGGATTTCCTGCAAATGAGCCATACAATAATAGATGAAGATTCGACTACTAAACGAGAGGTCAAATTAAAGGGGTATAATATACAGCTAACGCATTTGCTTTCTAATTCTATATGTAGAATAGGGAAAGAACCTTCTGGATATCATGAAAAGCAGGTGACAGAAGAGTGTTCTGTATATCAAGGTACATCTACATCATATAGTGGAAACATAGGCAGTGGAACACAGGCTTCAGGATGGATAGATATAAACAATGGCAGTTATGGAATAACCGCTGCAGTTCGATATTTCTGGCAGAATTATCCAAAAGGATTTGTTGTAAATAATGAAATGTTAAAAATATGGTTACATCCTGATGGAGGAGAAAATTTTTTTGGGGGAGCAGGCATAGCAAAAACCTATAGCCTGATGTTGTGCTTTAATTCAGGATGTTTTACTCAGAATGTAGTAGATCAGTTCTCTTTGTTTAGACATACTATATTTCCCAGAATTCCGTCAGAGTGGTATTGTGATTCCGGGGTGTTTGGCAAGATATTGCCAGAGGTGGTAGGAGATCCTACACCAAATCTTGAACAAAAGGGTTATAAATTCTTTGGGATGGAGGGTAGTACATGTCATAACGCTACAACCCAGGATCCTGGCAATATGGATCTCTTGTATTATATTCAAAATACTGGCAATAAAGAATGTTTTGACAAGGGGGATGTCAGATTTTTGCATGCTGCGGATATGCATATAATCCATGCAGAATATGGGCGACCTGATGTCTGGGGACAAATAAGTACACAGGGTGGATGCAGAGGATATCAGACAGGGTGTGGAGTAGCAGCAGACGATGATGGATTTCATGGTCAAGTAGCCG
>JAZDHC010000073.1:0-15334 GCA_043806395.1 Candidatus Desantisiibacteriota bacterium
AGCCAATAATTAATTTTACATATGCCACCAAGACACAAAGGCGCCAAGGGACACAAAAGATAAATTAACACTTTGTGTAACTTTGAGCCTTAGTGCCTTTGTGGCAAATTAAATGTCAACTATTTTATTGGCTTGCATATACAATCAATAGGAAAAGGAATAAAAATGAACTATCCCTCATTATTTCTTCTGCCATTCCAAAACTTCCTTTAGAGCCTTGCTGATTATTTCAATAGTTTTAGTATCACCTTTTTTGATTAATTCAATAATCTCTGAAATTATAGTTTCATGCTGAGATGGTATCGTTGTAGGGGAGAATGTAAAAAGTTCCTTAATCTCAATGTTGAGTCCTGTAGCGATTTTTTCAATACTATCAAGTGATAAATTCCGCTCCCCTCGTTCTATTCCTCCAATGTAAGTATTGTGCAACTCTGCTTTCTCTCCTAAATTTTCCTGAGTTAATCCCTGTGCTTTTCTCAATTCCCTTATTCTATTTCCTATTTTAATTCGTAATCCTTTCATATTTTTCTCCTCATGTATTTATATCATACTTTTCTTCTTAAATACAGAAACGATAAGTATTATTTTTTAATTATTTTATGCTGTTAAGTATTTTTTGCTTGACAATTATGATGATATACTGTATTATAATAAACATTCCGTAAGCTTCCCATCTTATTTTCAAAAATTAAGGATAGGGAGAAGTTGGTTAAGAAAAATAAAATCACTGATGCGAAAGGAGGTGAGATGTTAATGAGAGGGATATTAGCTTTGATGATAGTTACATTAATTTCTGTACAAACGGCGTTTGGTGAGAGTAGCAATGAAATGGTTACCTTGCCGGTAGAAACGAAGGATCCTATCAAGACATATAGTCTGGCTCTTCTACCTATATGGGGACCACTTATTGCTCATGATTACCTATCTTCCTCTCCAGTACGGTGGAGAGAGGATATTCCGGTGGGATAGTATATACTGATGAGGATATTGAGGATCCAATTGTCCGTGATTTTCAAGAGCTCTTAATCGCACGAGGATTTACGGTAAATGGTCAATTCAGATCTTACGAAGAAATGACTTTCTCTGAAAAGAAAGGGATAGATCTGCTTCTTGAGCCAATATTACAGAGAGGAAGAAGATCTTTGTCTATTGTGGAAAGTTTGTCAAAAGAACAGATATGGATTAAAAATATAGATATTCCCCTCAATCAAAATAGGGAAGATGCCTATCTCAATTTTTTCCAAACAGTGTGGAAGTATCTTGATCCTGAAGAAATGAAGATTGTCAAGGAACAAGCTGAGAAGATTAGGAAGAAAAAAGTTTATTAAGGTCAGGGTAAAACCTATAGCATAAAGGTTGTACCAAAAGGAGGTTTATCATGGCAGATATTGTCTTGCAAGGGAATTCCTCACTGGCATGTGAGGAAGTTATCGTCAAAGCAGTTCAGTTTTTCTCGACGCAGAACTGGAGACCGACAACCCAATCAGTACGGACTGCGACATTTCAAGGCAAGCCCCCCATTCCGTGGTTCATGCTACTACTCACCATAGCTGGCTTTACTCTGTGTATCGTCCCAGGAATTATCATGTATATCATGGTGATTCGTAAGATGTACCGATTTCAGAATCTCGTTGTCACCGCTAACCCAATCAAGTCCGGAAGCGAGATTGTGTTGCAGTGCCCGAAGCCAGTGGCAAAGCTTGCTACTCGATTTCTTGAGAGTCTGCCGTCTTAGGAGCGTAACAAATGCCGACATCCGGAGGACAGAATAATAAATGGGTCAGCACACTAAGGGAAAAGGCTACCGAGAGTGATAAGAGTTGGGTTACAGCTTTTTGGCTTTCTGTCTTCCTAGGACCATTTGGGATCGATCGGTTCTACCTTGGGTACAGCGTGCTGGGACTGCTAAAGCTCTTTACTTTTGGAGGTTTCTTTTTCTTGTGGCTATTGGATATTATTCTGCTTCTCTTGAACAAACTGAGAGACGCGGAGGGTGGTGTTCTCCGCCGCTCCTCGTTTCTCAGATCAGGTGATCCATGATTCGACCAGAAGTAAGATCTCGTAACTGCGACATGGCAATTGCAATACTCAGCTGGTCTTATATTGTGTTTGCGTACATGGTCGTCGAGTACAACATACCGTATGTTCCAGTATGCCCTTTTTTCTTACTCTCAGGATTCCATTGTCCACTATGTGGCTCAACGCGACTCCTCGGCATGTACCTCCATGGGATTATTGACTCGTGGCCACCCTCATTTGCAGTAGGAGCATGGATTGTGTTCATTTGCGTTCTGGCTGTTATATCCACTACTGCTTGCGTAACCGCATTCCTTGGTCGTCAAGGTTGTCGTGGTGATGGTGGTGTAATCATAAATAAGAATGTCCTATTATCCGTTAAATAAAAATAATGCTATGCAGCTTACAAAAACTGAAGGAGCTAATACCAAGCTTGTTTTTAGTACAAATCAACAGCAAACTCAAAAACCTGAATCCTGCAATTACCTGCATCTAAAACATAAATCCTATTTTCTTTTATGACAATTTTAGAAGGGCGGTCAAATTGTCCCAAATACACATTGCCCTGAGAACCAAACCCTGATATTTCCTGTATCCCTTTCTCAAACAGACAAATACCATGATTATCAGTATCAGCTACAAAGACACATTTATCATCAACTGCTATCCCCAATGGATTATTCAATCCCCCTTGCACACTACATATCCAATGGGTGGATTTCTCTTTCCTCAATATACGGCAGATACAATTGTTTTTAATATCCGTAACAAAGACATACCCTTGCTTTATGGCTATACCAAAGGGATTCCACTCTCTATGGCTCGATAGACTCCATTTAAGATTTAATAACATCGTGTCAAAACATAATATCTTATCCGCACTGGTAACGAAAAGTTCATTCCCTTCTACGGCTATCCTTTTGGGATTGTTAATCTTAACCGTTCTCAATATCTCCCCTTGTGGACCTAATTTCATAAGATTATCTGTGTCAATAACGAACATTTTTCCTTCATTATCTATGGTTAGACTTGATGGGTTAATAAACTGAGTATTTGTACCAACTATGCCTACAAAGTCACCGTTTGGGGTAAACTTCTGAATTCGATGATTACCCATATCAGCAACAAATAGGTAGCCCTCTTTATCCATAGCCATATCTTGAGGATTATTAAATTGGGTGAAATTCTTACCTGAAGAGCCAAACAAGGTGTAGAAAAAGATATTTTCCCCTACCTCTATTCTTCCATCTTTGAGGTGTTTAGGGTAGTTAGGGATTATCTTTTGGGGGGCTTGAGGGGTAGGGGATGGCTGCAATTCTGATAATGTCTCTGGAATGGAAACGCAACCTATGAGAGAAATAATTAGGTAAAGGGAAAAGATGAGTTTAGAATAATACATTTTGCTCCTGCTTGAAATAGTTGTTACGATATGCAAACTACTAATTAAGCTGACATATAATCTGCCTTCTTTTACTTCTCCTGGCATGGTGGAGTTGACATCTCCCAGAGTTTGATTGTTCTATCCTTAAGTAGCCGTCAACAAATAACCTTTGTAATCATGGCGAATGGAGCTACATCATTTAGTCGAAACAAGCCGTTAAGTTGTAAAGTTTATTTATTGACGGCTACTTACTTCCAGAGGCAAGGTATCTCCCATCAGGGCTGAAGGCTACGGAGCGAACATCCTTACTCTGTCCCTCAAGTGTCTTAACCAGCCCTATCTTCATCCCCTCTCCAAACACTCCTTTCCACAAAAAGCAAATCATTTCCATTACCACCAAAGCAAAAATCATTTTTTGTGTAGCATTGCGAATCTCCTTAAAATAAAACGCTCTCAGTTAATTCGACAGGTAATATAGGGACAGCCATTATTAGAGAAAAATGATTGCTATCTTATAGTTTCTGAATTATAGCATATGATTAATCTTTTTGTCAAGTAAAAAGTTGCGACCTGTGCAAGCGGAATTGTGAGCGTTGCATAAGCTATAACCTTATAAAAACAAGGAGTTACGACAAAAACAGCCCTAAAATCACACGAAACCCCTAATTTGACAAATGTCGTAAGTTGTTGACATGCTTGACATGATGCATGTGGTGATTTCCTCCGATTTGCTAAAAATTGCCAAATTTGGCTGAATGCAACATTTGCAAGGCTCATAAATGTTGAAAATTATGTCAAATTCCTCGTAAGCATAAGAATTGCAAGTGGTTAGAGATGGCATGTTTTTATGTCAAGAATTGTTGTAAGTCCTTGTAACCATTATATCAGCTTTGCAACGCTCTCGAAATTTGGAGTGCGTAAGCTCCTTGCTTACGCTTTGCTTTATGGTAGCTTACTTGGCTACACCGTTCTGCTAATTACATAAGCTGGTTGTAGTCAAACACCCTAAAAGCGGTGTAGCCAAGTAAGCTACCGCACTCCAAACTGAAGACCAAAGTGGAGTAGCCAAGCCTGCATACTACATAACTGTTGCCTCGCTTGCACAGGTGGAAAAGTTGACTAAAATTTGAGAAGCTTGAAGATTTTTGAGTTATACGAATTGAAGAGGGTAAAAAAAGGTAGGATTTTGGTATACTCTTCCCCTTGTCTTGAAAAAGAAGTTAGAAGACATTTTACCAAACCTATTAGACCACACATAGTTACAAAGAAAATACAAAAGAGCTGTTGACAATTTGAGGAGATTGTGTTATAATCAGAACATGTGCAACCAGAGTAGTACTTATGGAGTGTGAAGGTTTGGCTGCTCCACTTTGGTCTTCTGTTTGGAGTGCGGTAGCTTGCTTGCTACCGTTTTCAAGGTGTTTGACCACACCATTTAGGGTGTGATAGCTTATTAGCGTTTTGGAACAGACAAAGTTGCTTGGGTGAATAACAGAGTGATGTAGTCAAGCAATCCATACTCGTTGAGTTCACAAATTGCGATTTTTATATTTGACAATGTCATCTCGAAGGAGTACTCGACTGAGAGATCTTTATGGTGTGAAGGCAGGGAAAGATTTCTCACAGTAGTTCGAAATGACAGAGAGGGATTGCAAATAAATGGGTGATATTCCAATTTAATCGAAGTAAAAAAATCGCAGATTATGAGCTTGGGCAATCTACCACAAAACAAAGCATAAGCAAAGAGCTTATGCACTTCAAATTCTAACTGCATAGGTGGCAATATTTTTGCATATACCATGTTAAAATGTTCTGCAACGATGATAAAAAGCCAGTTAAATTGTGGTATGGTTCAAAAATTCCACCTCCTACCCTGCCAGCGGGGACATAGCAAGGATTGTGTTATCTTTTTTGAACCATGCCTGAATTGTTCAGCAATATTTGTAGATAAGGATAAATTTTGAAGGGGGTTAGGGGATGTTATTCTCTAACATTAAATGGTTGAATGGGATAACGCCTCTCTTAATACTTGTACTGTTTTCCTGCCTATCTGCCTCATTTGCCTATGCTTATGAAGATTTTTCCAATGCTACCATCAACAGCCCGGACGATATCTGGGATTTAGTAAACGATGGCGAAATCTCCTATGGATATGCCCAACTTCTTCTGGAATTGTATGATAATCCCATCCTAATTACCCCTGACGCTAAAGAAGACATTGAAAGCTTGTGCTCAGGGTGCTTTTCCCAACATTTAACCATAGAAGGATTAATTGATAAGGATACACTTGAGACGATAAAGCCCTTCTTGAGCCAGCAGCAGGGGCAAGACAATAGCTTGCGATTAACTTACAGCAGTTACCAGCAGGGACAAACCTCAGAATCACTCAAGATTGCCATTAATCCAAAAACTCAAGTTTATCTCTGGAACAAGGATACACATGAAGATTCGCTTGCCAAATATTGTCTGGAATTTTATGATTGTGCTGTGGGGTATTATTTTCTTCGATTTGGAGAAGGGCTTGTACTTAATAATGGCAGCCGACAGAATGGTGAGGGGGCATTCCATGATACCCTGTGGAAAAAATCAAAGGTAATGCGAGGGGCATTCGTAACCAAGCCATTTGATAAGGGTCTGTCACAAAATAAATGTGTCACATCGAGGTTGTCGATTCGCTCGTCCAGCAAGGCGTGCTCCTTAAGGCATAGTGAACTATGCCTTAAGGAGCACAACGCTGCTGGACGAGATGAAGCGGCAACCGAATGTAACAGTTATTTTGTGACAGACACTAAGATAAGGATTACTGATTCTTTACCGATTACCTTATTACTATATTACTAATTTTTCATGGAGGTGTAAAATGGCTCTTTCAGGTTTGGATATTTTCAAAAAATTACCTAAAACAAATTGCAAAAAATGCAATCTTCCTACTTGTCTGGCATTTGCCATGCAGGTAGCAGCAGGGAAGATGGAGATTTCTCTCTGCCCGGATGTCTCAGATGATGTTGTGGCACAAATAGCTGAAGCAACTGCTCCACCCATTCGGCCAGTAACAATTGGCACAGGGGATGATGCCTTAAAGATTGGTGAGGAAACAGTTATGTTTCGCCATGATAAGCGGTTTGAACATCAACCATGTATTGGACTCCTACTGACTGATGAGATGAATGATGAGACCTTGAGCAAGCATATTGAACAGTTCAAGGCAACAGGGTTTGAACGGGTTGGAATAATGATGAGGGCAGAGGTTATGGCTATTAAAAGCATGACCGGGGACACAGAGAAATTTAAGGCTATAGTCAAGAGGGTTATGGAGGAAACTCAATGCTTATTGGTATTGATGAGTGATTCTCCGGTTGTCCTTGAGGCTGGGCTGAGTCTTTGTAAAGACAGAAAGCCTTTGCTTTGCGGGGTAAATGCAGAGAATCTTCCTCAAATAGCACAATTAGCCAAAGAAAATAATTGCCCGGTAGTTGCAAAAGGGAAAGATTTGGATGAATTGGCTGATTTGACCAATAAGCTGACCTCAGCCGGTGTCAAGGATATTGTCCTGTATCCAATTGGTACGACCTTAAAGGATCGATTTGAACAAGAGACAATGATACGAAGATTGGCATTAAAAAAGATATTCAGGCCGCTTGGCTTTCCAACGATTAATTTCCCATGTGATTTTACTTCAAGTAAAGACGAAGAGATGTTAATTGCAGCAACCTTTGTGGCGAAGTATAGCGGGATTATTATTCTGTCTACCCTTGAGCCGCATTACACCTATCCCCTTTTCTGTCTCAGGATGAATATTTACACAGATCCACAAAGACCCATGACCATGGAAGAAAAGGTGTATGAATTCAATAACCCTGACAAAGATTCTCCAATTCTGGTAACAACAAACTTTTCTCTGACATACTTCCTTGTTACTGGTGAGATCGAGTCATCCAGAAAGCCTGTTTGGCTGGCAATACAGAATACCGAGGGACTCTCTGTCTTGACTGCATGGTCAGCAGGGAAATTCACTGCCGAATCAATCGCTAAGTTTATTAAAAGCTCGGGGATAGCAGAAAAGGTATCCCATAAAAATCTAATTATTCCTGGATATGTGGCAGAATTATCCGGTGATCTGGAGGAAGAAATGGGGGCGGGCTGGAAGGTAATTGTGGGACCGAGGGAGGCGCCGAGTTTACCGGGATTTTTGAAACAATATCAGGTGAATTAGAGAAAATGGAAGTGAATATAAACATAATGTGAGGAGGTAAAAGTAAAATGGATATGATAGAGAGTGTAAAAAAAGTTGTTCAGGAGCTTATACTTCCTGAGCTGGGGATAATCAAAGCAGAAAATCAGGAGATCAAAACCATACTTCAATTTATAAATCAACGAGTTAATGATACAAATATCCAACTTGTTGATCAAAGTAGAAGGATAGATGAATTAAGGGTGGAGTTGAAGAGAGAGATATCTGAATTAAGGGTGGAATTAAAGAAAGATATGTTTGAATTAAGGATGGAATTGAAGGAAGAGATAGCTAAGAATACTACCCGGATAGATGGAATAAATAGTCGGTTAGATGAGACAAATAATCGGATAGATGAGACAAATAATAGAATGAATCGACTTTATGAGGTAATTGTCCGGCGAGATGAGCATGAGATGTTAGGGATGAAGGTTGCAAGGGTTGAGAAGAAGGTAACGGAGATAGAGATGGAAATTCATAAGATAGCGGCATAGTGCTGTTTCAAATGAGGTAGCTGACTGCTGTTTACTGAATGTTTACATCATATTTAATTAAGGAGGTACGATAAAAATGGCTATTGTCATAGCAGAAAACATTCATGTTATTTCTCCACGAATAAAGGAGGCAATCAAGGGCAGGGATGCAAAGACCATCCAGGAGGTAGCAGTCAAATCACAGGAAATGGGTGCAGATTTCGTTGATTTGAACATAGGTCCTGCAAGCAAAGAGGGTGTAGCTATTATGGAATGGATGGTTAATACCGTACAAGAGGTAGTTTCACTGCCACTCTTTCTGGATACCCTGAATGTAGCGGCAATAGAGGCAGGCTTGAAACTTTGCAAGCAAAAGGCAGTGATAAACTCTATCAGTTGCATTCCAGAGAGAATGAACGCATTGTTTCCATTGGTACAAAAATATAATGCGGGTTGTGTTTGCTTACTGATTAGTGAACAGGGACTGCCAAGGGATAATGATGAAAGGGGAATGTTGGCAGCTGACCTTATTGGTAATGCCATGGAGTATAATGTGCCAAATGAAGACCTCTGGTTTGACCCATTTACCCCACCAATTGCCTTTCAACAGGATGCAGTTAAAGCGACATTAGAATCTGTCTTGATGTTTGAGGAAATGGCACCTGGCTGCAGAGTTACTTGTGGTTTGTCCAATGTTTCCAATGGACTACCACGGGAGTTAAGGGATATTCTCAATCAAACCTTTCTTATCATGCTTGAAAGAAATGGCATGACATCAGCCATTGCAGATGCCTTTGATGAAAGATTGATTGAAATAGCCAAAGGCAAAAGAGGAGATCTTCAAAAGATTGTTTATCAAATTATGGATGGAGAAGAACCAGCCATGGGTAATCTCACGCCAGAACAGGTGGAGTTTGTAAAAACAGCCAGGGTATTGCTTGGACATAAACTATTTTCACCCTCGTGGTTGAGTGAATAAAAAATCTGCAAGTAGGGGCGATGTATGCGTCGCCCCTACTTGACATTGAAATTGGTGAGTCAGGACATTCACAGACAGAGACGAGGCTCAATATTCCACCTTATTCCTTGATATATCCCCATCCCCTTCTAAATAGTTGCAATATTTGATAAAAACAAGCAAAAAGTTCTTGATTTTATCCATTATTTATGGTATCCTTACATATAATAAACTATCATCCATAAACGGAGAGATGCTGGAGCGGTTGAACAGGCACGCCTGGAAAGCGTGTGATGGGGAAACCTGTCCGAGGGTTCGAATCCCTCTCTCTCCGCCACGATTAAGGAGGCATCTTGTTATGATAAAATGGGGAAAGCTATTATTTGTTGCTTTTTTTCTTTGCTTAGCAGGTATTGGTTATGGTTATGGGGAAAATATTGTTAGTTTGGATAATACCTTTACCCCACCAGGAGTGATTATAGGAAAGGTTGCCTCTCAGTGGAAGGGGTTTTTAGAGATGCCTGTCTGGACATTAACCAAGGCATCTCTGGCAAAGGAATCCTTTTTTATAATACCTGAAAAGCAAAACCATTTCAGCTTTGGTGTGGTTTGTCATGCAGAAAATAGTTGTGGATTTGACGAATCATATTTTGTTTCAATAATGATTGAAAAAGAAACGACCCCCCACTCAGATAAGTGGTATCTCATAAGTGAAGATACCAATAATATTTCTTGCAAGGCAAAGAGCGTAGATATAAGAAATTTTCTAAGCACTCCTATACTCCAGAAAGAGCCAGAAACTCGCTACAGGCTTACAGTTTGTTCAAAACTAACCGTTGGACAAAAAACTACAAAAGAAATAACCTATCTTACCATAAAATGCTCATCCGAATATCAGCTGACCAAGGGGATAATAGTGGCTGAGGCTCATATTGGACATCCTATGGGTGGACAAGTTGAGGATACAGGGATTTCTATAAAAGGGGTTGGCTTTGAGGAACAAGGAACAAGTATTGTTGCCAAAGAGGAAGGGGAACAATACACATTAAAGGATATTCTTACAGGTGAACGACTTATCACAGCTAAGGCACAGGGATTTAAGCCAGCATCTCAAAGAGTAGTTGTTTCATCAATTAAATCAAGCTATCTCAAGATGTTGCTTATTCCGGAGAAGCCATTTGTTTATGGATTGGTAAAAGATTCTGCAACAGGTGAAGGACTTTCAGGAACAACCCTTGAGGTAATGAAGGGACAGGGTATTTTAAGACAAACAAAGGCAGGATTAACTGGTAATTACAAAATAGATAGCTTGAATAAAGGGATTGAATATACCATTGTCTCGAACTCTGAAGGGTATGAAAAAAGAAGACAAACAGTATCCTTTGGTCCCGAACAAACAGTAGCAAGGGTAGACTTCTCTTTAGACAAGGCATTGCCACCAGTAACAGTAGAAAAATCTGTCAAAGAATTGGCTCCACCGGTTATAGCCGCTAAACCTGCTCCAATTATTGTTCCAGAAGTACCAATGGAGATATTAGCCCCGCCCATGCCTGAAAAACCAGCACCATTAAAGGCATTGGCTGAGATAAAGGAAGAAAAAGGGATTGTAATTAAAGAGAGTAAGGATACCATAAAGATAGAGATATCTCAAGAAGCAGTTAACTTTACCACTGGCAGCCATCAGGTTCAAGCTACAGCCTATCCTGTTCTGACAAAGGTGGCAAATATCCTTAAAGAATATCCTGATTGTAAGGTGATGATAGAGGGGCATTCGGATAATGTCCCCTTAGGTCCGGTTACACAACGCAAGTATAAAGATAATAAGGGATTATCACAAGCAAGGGCAAATAATGTCAAGGCATTCCTGGTTGAAAGAGAGGGTGTGCCAATTGCTAATCTGACAGCTATTGGATATGGAGAGTCAAAGCCAATTGTCTCTAATGCAACACCTGCAGGTAAGGCAAGGAATCGAAGGGTAGAGGTTGTTATTAAAAAGCCTGAGATACCTGCAATGCCAATGGTGGCTGCTGCACCACAGGTTACAGCAGGCAGTAAGCAGGAGGCAGGAGGCAGTGCAGTTTCGCAGGTTAAGGCGATTCCAGCACCAGTGCTGCCCAAACCTGTTGCCTTGGTCCCAGTTCAACCAACAATTGTTATCCCACCTGTACCTGCGATAACGATAGCACCGGCAAAAGTGGCTGTTGCCCCGGTTCAACCAACGGTTGTAACACCGCCTGTGCCTGTGGTAACGCCAGCAACGGCAACGGTGGCTACTGCCCCACAGGTCAAGGAGATTCCAGCACCTGTACAGGTCAAGCCCGTTGTCCCGATTCAACCAACGGTTGTAACACCGCCTGTGCCTGTGGTAACGCCAGCAACGGCAATGGTGGCTGCTATCCCGCAGATCAAGGAGATTCCTACACCTGTACAGGTCAAGCCCGTTGTCCCGGTTCAACCAACGGTTGTAACATTGCCTGTGCCTGTGGTAATACCAGCAATTCCAGTGGTTGTGCCATTGCCAAAGGTTTATACCATGTTAACCAATGGTAGTTTTGATGATGGGATGAATGCCTGGACTTTAAGAAAAGAAGGGGTTGGGGACAGTTTCGTTGACATTGTCAATGATAGCCCATCTCATCCAACAACCATTGGAATAAAACGGCAGAAATCACAGAATATCTGTGGTGAGGCAGGGGTTTCTCAATTATTGGATATTGGTGTCCATAGGTATACACAAGCTATCTTAAAGGCTGGGATAAAGATAGATAAAGCAAGCATGTCCGGGGATGGTTCTTCTGGCGGTGACTATCCTATGTGCCTTGAATTAAACTATACCGGTACAGATGGCAACCCCTATGTTTTTAAACACGGCTTCCATATTAGTGGCAAGCTGAATTACTCGAGCAAAATAGGTGAACAAATAAAGAAGGGTGAATGGATTGCCTATGCCTCTCCAAACCTGATGCAACTTTCTCCAAGACCTGTAAAGATAACAGAGATACGGATTGCTGCTAAGGGTTGGGATTTTGTGAGCAGAATCGATAGTGTTGAGCTTCAATTAGGCATGTTGCCAGTTGAGGTAGCTGAGGTACGCAAACCAGTGCCAGAGATAGTTATCCCGGAGAAAAAGCCTCAAGTACCTGTTGTGCCACAAGCAACAGTTTATGCCAAACTTATGAATGAAGGATTTGAACAGGGGATGGAATGTTGGCAGTCTAACACTCAAGGGTCAGGCAAAATACTGTCTGAGATAATAAAGGATGATAATAACCATCCTCATAGCCTTGAGATAAGCAGGCAGGATTCAAAATCTGCTATTGGTGGGATAAGTGTGTCCCAGATGCTGGACATTAGTGTTGTCAGGTACAATTTCTGTGTGTTGCATGGGGAGATAAAGATACCCTCCAGCTCCCTTTCCGGGGATAATCAACAAGGCGGGGTATATCCTGCTTGTATAGAAATAGAATATAGGGATATTGCAGGTCTATCACATCTCTTCAGACATGGTTTCCTGACAAAGGGTAAATTGCAATATCCTGAGATTGGAGAAATGGTTGAAAAGAATAAATGGATAAGCTATATCACACCCAATCTCATGGAGCTTTCTCCCAGACCAGCTAAAATAACTTGCGTGAGAATAAAGGGCGATGGCTGGGATTTTGTCAGTCAAGTGGATAATCTACGACTGGAGTTATTAAGCAAACCCATAGAAAAGCCAGTAGTGGTTATTCCTCAGCCAAAATTAGTGGTAGCACCACCGACAGGGGTACTTGTCCCCACTCCAAAGCCTGAGACAAAGGAAGAAGTAAAACCTATGGTAAAGAAAGAGCCTGAATCATGGCTAATGGATGAAAAAGAGGCTTTGAGTAGATTTGGAGAGATGGAATCTGCTGGTATGGAAAGGCTGGCTGAATCCTTAGTGGTTGACCCCAAGGGGATAGAGGAACTCTCCATACTTTTAGTATCCTCAAGCATTAATCCCAAACAGGCAGCCAAAATACTTTACAAACTTTATCAGGTACAAGGTGATAAGGCAGTAGATAAGGTATTAAAGATTATAGGCGATATTAATCCGGATAAGGTAGGAAAGATCAGGAAATTGTTGACTAAGTAGATGCTCTTTGGATAATTGGCTAACAAGGGTGAATAAACAACAAGGAGTACCAAATGGAATGCACAATTTCATCTAATAAAAAAAATTGCACCTGCACCTACGAGCCATGCAGTCGAAAGGGAAAATGTTGTGAGTGTGTTTTGTATCACAGACGAAATGGAGAAATACCGGGCTGCTTTTTCCCAGCAGATGTAGAAAAAACCTATTCGAGATCCATTAAAAGGTTTGTGCAGGCATTTGGGGAAACAGGGAAATAGAGGACAGAAGTACAGACTGTCGTCAAGGGGTAACATTGGTTGGTTTTTTTCGATGAGGGAGGGGAGTTTAATGAAGATATTAATAGTTTCGTCAGAGGCAGTTCCTTTTGCTAAGACAGGTGGTCTGGCAGATGTAACTGGTGCCCTGCCGCTTGTGTTAGCAGAAAAAGGACATGATGTCAGGTTGGTTTTGCCTCATTATGCCATGACAAAAAAATGGCTTGCTGATAATCCACAATTTGTTGTTCAAAGGGTAAGTGGAATAGATGTTCCAATCAAGGGAATATTAATGAAAGGTGTTCTGGAAGAACTCAAGTATAAAAATATCACCGTGTATCTTATTAAAAATGATGATTATTACCTTCGGGATGAACTTTACAGTACACAAACAGGGGATTATGAGGATAATGCAGAACGGTTTATCTTCTTTAGCCGTGCTGTGTTAAGGATGTTGAAATTAAAAAACTGGTCGCCTGATATTATCCATCTCAATGATTGGCAAACGGCTTCCATCCCGCTTTTCTTGAAAACAGTTTACAAGGATGATCCATTTTACGCTAAAATAGCCACTATTTTTACCATTCATAACCTTGGGTATCAGGGTATCTTCCCCTCATCTGAGCTTGAGCTATTTTCAGGGGTTAATTCAGCAGAAATATTTACCATGGAGGGGCTTGAATTCTATGGGAAAATCAACCTTTTGAAAGCAGGGATTGTCTATGCGGATATTGTCAATACTGTCAGCCCCAGATATGCTCAAGAGATTCAGACACCTGAATATGGATATGGATTAGATGGTGTACTTCGGCAGAGGGCACATGAGTTATATGGGATTATCAATGGGATTGATTATGATATCTGGAATCCATCAACAGATAAAGAGATAATGCATCACTATTGTTCCAACAATGTTGAAAATAAGATGTTAAATAAGCTGAACCTGATGGATGAATACCATCTTGGGGAGAAAATAGATGATAAAACACCTTTAATGGGTCTGGTCGGTAGACTGGCATCTCAAAAAGGGCTTGATATTCTGGCTGAAATTTTTGAGCCATTACTGGATATGAATATCAGGCTTATTTTGCTTGGATCTGGTGAAGAGAAATACCATAGTTTATTGCAAAAGATAGCCAAAAAATATCGAGGAAAGATAAGCGTCAATTTTGGCTATAATGAAGGGTTGGCACACAGGATTTATGCCTCATCAGATATGTTTTTAATGCCCTCGCACTATGAACCATGTGGTCTTGGACAATTGATTAGTTTAAGATATGGCACTGTTCCAATTGTTCGAGAAACCGGGGGGCTTGCCGATACCATTGAGGAATTTGATCCATTATCGGGCAATGGTAATGGGTTTACATTCACTGAGTATTCGAGCAAGGCATTACTTCAGACCATCAAAAGGGCATGTTATATTTATCAACATAAAATAGATTGGAAAAAATGCGTCCTAAATGGCATGAATCAAAACTATTCCTGGTCTGCCTCTGCCTTAGAGTATATAAAACTTTATCGAAAGGCTGTTAATCAAAGGAAGGTAGTGTCTCAACAACCTTAAACTGACGCAATGGTAGTAATTCTCATTTTGATATTTTTCCACCGCAGAGACGCAGAGTCGCAGAGAAGAACAGCTGAATGAAGCATATAAATTCTCTGCGACTCTGCGTCTCTGCGGTTCATAATGAGAATTACTGCCTACCGACAATTAAGAGTTGTTGAGACAGTAGATAGACAGTAGGGTAAAGAAGACACATAGACAGCAATTCTAATTATGAAATTTTTTCACCGCAGAGACGCAAAGACGCAGAGAAATATACGAGAGAAAAGGAGATAATGGGGATAGAACGAAGCGTTTTATATATAGTTTGCAGTAAAAATCCATATATCTCTATCATCTC
>JAZDHC010000074.1:0-21315 GCA_043806395.1 Candidatus Desantisiibacteriota bacterium
TTGTATTGTGTTGCTGTTAATTTTCAGTTCCGTAATAGCCATATTTGAGGTGCCCGATAGGCATATTTATTGACTTAAATTACAGTTGAAAACTATCTTATTTTTGAGTGCAAAAAGTCCCGTTTGGTCTGAAACACTACAGCTTGTTGTTATATCACATTCTCCGAAGCCCTCTCTATTACATCACCACATTATCTTTTTTATCACATCACCTTTTCCGAGGTCATCTCTATAGTGCGTTTTATCTCATATTTCAGGTGTTCAGGCAATCCTGGTATCTCAGGGTCAAGGAATCCACGAACAATCAATGCCGTTGCTTCATCCTCATTCAAACCACGACTCATCAGATAGCATAATTGTGCCTGTTGTATCCTTCCCACCGCAGCCTCATGCGAGAGGTCACAGCCCTCTGCCTTGCCTTCAATCTCTGGTATGGCATGAATGCTTGCAGTGTTACTCAACAACAAGCCACGGCATTCAAGATGTCCCTTAGTTTCAGGTACTTCTCCAATCACATGTCCACGGCTGATTATTCTGGATGAATCAGCGGCAATAACCCTGGCTGTCATCTCTGCCCGACTGCCTTCAGCTTGAAGGAATACCCTTGAGCCAGTGTCAATTATAGAATTCTTTGAGCCATATATCAGGCTATGAAACCTTACCTTTGCGTCTTTGCCAACACAATATGCGGTTGGATACATCTGGATACTTCGGACAGGCTTAAAGCAGATATAATTACTGATAAATGTTCCGCCCTCTTCAATAATTGCCACTGTTCTTGGCCTCACTTCCACATCCTCTGCCCAGCCATGAATCATGGTAAAGGTAACGGTTGCCCCTTTCTTGATGTAAAACTCTGAGACCCCGATATGCATACCAGAAGAGACACTTGGGTGGGTAGTACATCCGGCAATAACATGAAGCTCTGAGCCTTCTTCAGCAATAATAACATTATGAACCGATTGAACCAGACCCTCGGTGCCAATAAACAGACAGGCTTGAATAGGCATAGTAAGCCGTGCCCCTGGTTTGGCATGAATAAAGTAGCCGGCATTCTGGTGAAGTTCTGTCATAGCTGTATATTTATCCGTATCTACAGCCGCAGCCTTCCAATAATAATCCTTCAGCCAATCGTATTGACTGATTGCCTGAGTAGTACTTAATACCTCAACCCCTTCCATCTCTTTCCTCTGGCAGGCTAAGACAACCGAGTGGTCAAGCTGAAAGTATGTACCAGAGCGATTATCCTCATCAGGGTTTATTCCTACTGTTTTGGCATTTTCAACAATATCATCCGGCAGTTGAGATGCATTGGTTACTTGAGACACAGGTGCTGACTCTTGCTTGAATCGTGAAATATCTATATCTTCACCGAGCAACGACTGCTTATTTTGGGCATCTGTTGCTTTTTTTGTTAATTCTTCACTTCTCCAACTCATTTTTTCATCCCCCTTTCTGTTTCCTCTTTTATCCCAGGTGGGCACAATCCCAAATATTCACAATATCCCTTTTCCTCAATACGGGTAAATATTTCGAATGGATTTCCACTTTTCATAATCTTTCCCCCACACATGACATGGGCGATGTCAGGTTTAAGATATGGTAGAATATGGCGATAATGGGTAATAATCAGGCAGGCACAGTTATGCTCCTTGATATATTCACCCAAGTCAACGGCAATAGTTTTTAGTGAATCAATATCAACCCCTGAATCAGGCTCATCTAATATCATTAACCTTGGCTGAGCCGCAAAAACCTGAGCAATCTCTGCCCGTTTTCGTTCCCCACCAGAAAATCCCACACCAACATCCCTGTCTCTGAACTGCTCCGGGTTTAACCCCACCTTTTTTAATAATGGGGTAGCAATATTCTCCTCTGGTTCATCTTGAGGATTCCAGAGTGGATTGCCACCAGCAATACGAATAATATCCCGAAGTTTTACCCCACGGATCTCTGGTGGTGTCTGATAAGCAATGGATATACCCAGCCTTGCCCTTTCATAAATAGGCATAGAATTTAATTCTGTCCCTGAAAAAGTCATCTTTCCAGCAGTAACATTATAGCCTGGATACCCCAGAATGGTCATGGTCAGCGTACTTTTACCCGAACCATTTGGACCCATAATCACATGAACCTCACCCTTTTCCATGGTAAGATTAAGCCCATTCAGCACCTTCTTCCCTTCAATTTCAACATGCAAATCCTGTATCTCTAATAGACTCATGGCTGATAGCCTCCTTAATGCTTTTTATTCCAATACCAAAATAATAACATACTCAATCAATTCTGTCAACAAGTTTCTGTCGTGGAAATAAGTAAAATACCATGCCCATCAATAGATTCAATACCCCAAAAACCATACTCGTCTGGATAATACCCAAAACAGGTATGGTTAAGACAGAGGCAATAAAAGAGCCAATACATGCCCCACCCATATCCATGGCATACATTATCCCACCAATATGACCCATATCCTTTGCGGACTCTGAATATATGCGATTAGCCAACGGGAAAATAAGCCCAACCAATATTCCGGCTACAACAGTCAGCATGGGAAATAGAATGCAAATAACTGCTTGCACCCAAAACTCATCAGATACAACCCTTAGGCAAAGAAAAATGACAGGGGTTAAAAATAGATAGAGAGCCATGGCTACTTGCAGGAGAGAATATATCCCCATTCTGTTCTGTATCTTGTCAATCCTTGAATTCATCCACCATGTTCCACCAGCAATACCGAGCATAAACCCGGCAATAATTATTCCAATCAGGTGATATATGTAGCCAAAGAGTATCTGGAAACCAATAATCAATATAATTTCAAGCACCATGCCACCACACCCGGAGATAAATACCCCGGTTGGGATAAATACCCTTCTACTCCTGAACACAAACCAGGGGATTATGGCAACAAGTACAGCCACAAGGATTAAATGCCATGGTTTTACACCTGATAAAAGATTGAATAACCCCTCGCTACCCTGTGAAAACTCCTCAACCCATAAGGCTATGTCAAAATAATAGCAAACAGGATGAAGGTCATGATTTATCTTAGTCTTTATTCCCTCAAGGCTCTCCCGAAGATACCCTATCCTCTCAGGACAAAATCGATATGAAAGATAAGGTTCATTGACAAATCTGGTGCTAATCCCATGCTGTTTCAACCTTTCAGCCAGAATGTGCGGCTCAATACTCAAATACCCTGTCCCATTGGATGTGGTAATCATATTTGTAGGGGCAGACCTATGTGTCTGCCCAATTTCCGTCCCTCCAGATGTGGCGATCAAGATAAGTTCCTCCCCAGGTATCAAGATGATATGAGGAAAAACCTGGTGCAATGTATGGTAGATACATCCGTTAAATTGCAGCATATTTTCGCCAAGGTAATTCTCATTTGACCTGACAGAAAGGCTAATTACACCTTGTGGTTTTAAGATGCGTTTTGCCTCCTCAAAAAACTCAAGTGTATAGAACCTGTTGCGTTCAGCAGTAGATGGGCTGCCAGTATTAATGATTAAGGCATCAAATGGCTTGCCTCTCCATCTTTTAACAAATAGCCTGCCGTCGCCATGGATAATTTTTACCCTTGGGTTGTTCAAGCTGTCAATGTCGGAAGAGGAAATACATCCCCTGGCTATTTTTATCAATGCTGGATCAAGTTCTACGAAGTATATTTCTGCCCCTTTATACTTGAGAGCCTCACTAAGCCCACCGGCAACTGCCCCGCCCAGAATAAGTATCTGCTTTACCTCTGGTGTCTGGAGCAAAGGAAAATGAATAAGCTCTTCATTCTCAAGCTGCCCGGGAGAAGTAAAAACAAGCACCCCGTTACGGTAAAGGTTATATAAATTGTCTATCTTAACCACGGTCAGGTTGCCATATTTTGAGAAGGCAGTCTTTGCTATGGAAAATCCTTTCCAGTTAAGGCTGGTGGTATAATTCATTAGCTTGTCTGCATTAAGAATACCATACACATTGGCTGATAAACAGATTGCACATATTATTACAAGAAATGTTTTACGGCTACAAAGAAGAAGAAGCATCATTCCGCAAAATACATTGATGATAGCAGTATAAAAGGCAGTTGTAAGTGAGTTAAAAAAATTGACAAATACAAACCCAAAGGCAAATCCACCAAAAGCAGCACCTATGGCATCATAGAGATAAACCTTGCCAGCAGCAAGTGATGTTTCTTTTATTCCTTGAGAATACAATCTGCATCCAAGTGTAAATTGAGCACCAATAACTATTCCAAGTGGAGCCAAGAGTAAAGGGATAGAAATAACCATGACATGGTATCCTATCAATTCCCCAACTGGCACATGCAAAAAAACACGAAGCATTTTAATAAAGATGATGGTTAAAGGCAAAAGGATGGAGACAATGATTTGACTGAAAACAAAGAAACAGGTGGACAACTGCAAGGAGGAGTCGCCCCTACGGAAACCTGCCACAAGGCTTCCCACAGCCATCCAGAAGAGCCAGCTGGCAAGGATAATCCCAAGGCATAACTCATTGCCATAAAATACACCTGTTAATTCGTAAATAAGCAGGGATTGGGATATTATGGAGACAAAGCCGATAACAATTAATATGCCGTTCAAAGATAACCTTTGGTTAATCATTCTTCAACCCCCCTTCAGATATTCAGACATTATACACCAAAAAATGATTTATGGCTACAAAAAAAACATACCAATTGCACAGATTGCAATTTTTATTGACATGATAACAAGATTATGTTATACTTATCAATGATATGATTATAGGTACAAGGAGGTTTTTGTATGTCTAAAAGCTACAAAGAGTTAGGGTTGGTGACAACTAAGGTTATGTTTCAGAAGGCAATGGATGAAGGGTTTGCTATTCCAGCGTATAATTTTAACAACATGGAACAACTTCAATCAATTATTCGTGGCTGTATTGAGAGTGATTCGCCGGTGATATTGCAGGTATCCAGTGGGGCACGCAAGTATGCGGATCCAACCTTGTTGCAATACATGGCACTTGGGGCAGTAGAAATGGTTAAGGCAAGTGGTGCAAAAATACCCATTGCCCTGCATCTTGATCATGGTGATACCTTTGAGTTGTGTGTATCTTGCATTGAAAATGGATTCAGCTCGGTGATGATTGATGGTTCACACCTTAGCTTTGAGGAAAATATTCAACTGACGAAGAAGGTAGTGGATTATGCACATCAAAGGGATGTGGTAGTTGAGGGTGAACTTGGGGTATTAGCCGGGATTGAGGATGATGTTGTGGCAGAAAAAAGCCATTATACGCATCCCGAAGAGGTAGAGGCTTTTGTAAATCAAACAGGTGTTGATTCATTGGCTATATCAATTGGTACAAGTCATGGGGCATATAAATTTAAGCTTAAAGCCGGTGAACAAGTGCCGTTATTGCGGTTTGATGTTCTTGAGGAGATTGAGAAAAAGTTGCCTGGATTTCCAATTGTCCTGCATGGTGCCAGCTCTGTGTTGCCTGTATATGTAGATATGATCAATCAATATGGCGGCAAGCTTGAGGGTGCGGTAGGTATTCCTGAGGACCAGTTGCGGAAAGCGGCAAAGAGTGCAGTATGTAAGATAAATATCGATTCTGATGGCCGTCTTGTGGTTACAGCTCTGGTACGAAAGGTGTTGGCTGAAAACCCAACGGAGTTTGACCCAAGAAAGTATCTGGGACCAGCAAGGGAAGAGTTGCTCCGAATGATTGCACGCAAGAATAAGGATGTTCTTGGCTCTGCAGGGCATGGAAGGGAGATAGTGGAGGCAGAGCAGGGATGTTGTTGCAACTGTAGTAATTGTAGGTAATTGTGGGGGGGGGAACCGGGGACAGCACCAATACTGTTCGGCACGGTTCTTGCTTGCGGGAATGGTCGGGGTCAGACCTCGAAAGCAGAATTAACTTAGTTGCGCTGAATTGAGTAATAAGAAAACAGGTAAAATATTTTGGGGTAAGTTTGACTGCAATAGGTAACGCGAGTATTCGTCGGGTAAAAGACCAGATAAGCATAAAGAAATTAAAAAGAAGGTAGCAAATATAGTTAATTCTGCTTTCGAGGTCTGACCCCAGCCATTCCCCGTAATTCCAAAAATTCCTAAAGCCAGGTGATAACCCAGAGGCTCAATTTGGAGGTGCAGAAGGGATAGAGGCAAGGGCATATTGTAGTCTTCATGGGTTGTGGAAGGCGTAAGGATATCTGTACCATAAACAGAGGAGAAAATAAATGGCTGAAGAAAACAAGGTATCAGGTATAAATAACTGGCCAAAGGATGATAGACCCAGAGAAAAGTTGCTCAAAAATGGCGTAGGAACTTTGAGTAATTCCGAGCTTCTGGCAATTCTTATCAGGACAGGTACTCATGGCTTAAGTGCCATAGACCTTGCACGAGGGGTCATGAATAAATTTGGCACATTCAGGAATATGGCTCATACAGATGTGCGTGACTGGAAGGAATTCAAGGGGCTTGGAAACGCTAAAATTGCCCACATCCAAGCCGCTCTTGAGATTGGGAGGCGTTATCGTGAGGACGAGGTAACCACTGAAAAGAAAAAGATTTCCTCAGCCAGAGATGTCGCCAATATCATCATGCCTCAACTACGGGACCTAAAAACTGAAATTTTCAAGGTCGTCTACCTCGATAGCAATAACCGAATTATTGCTATGGAAGATGCCGCTATCGGCACAGTCAATCATGCCGTGCCAATTATCCGGGAAATAATCCATTCAGCCCTACAGAAATTCGCCGCATCAATCATTTGCGTCCACAATCACCCCAGTGCAAATATAACACCAAGCACACAGGATAAGCAGTTCACCAAAGAATTGTGTGATGCCGGGAAGCTGATGGAAATCAAGGTAGTTGACCATATTATTATTGGGGATAATGAGTATTTTAGTTTTGCAGATGAAGGGATAATGTAAATGACGAATAAAAAAGAACTATCAGAGCGAGATATTTGTACGCAATTTATCTTACCTGCTCTTGTAAAAGCTGGATGGAATGTTGAGAAACAGATTCGAGAAGAGGTATTCTTCACGGATGGTCGTATTTTTGTGAAAGGTAACAAGACTGCCCGAGGTGAACGAAAGCGTGCTGATTTTATTCTCTATCTCAAGCCGAATATTCCTATCGCTGTTATTGAGGCGAAAGATAATAATCATTCCGTAGGGGCCGGATTACAGCAAGCATTGGGTTATGCAAAGATACTTGATGTCCCGGTTGCCTTCAGTTCAAATGGTGATGGTTTTATTCAGCATGATCTTTCCGGTTTTACTCCAGAAATCGAGAAGGAATTGCCTTTAGACTCTTTCCCTTCCCCCAACGAACTTTGGCAAATGTATAAAAAGTATAAGAAGATTACAACCCCTGAACAGGAAGAAATTGCCTCATTTGACTACTTTTTTGATGGCTCAGGTCGTTCGCCACGATACTATCAGCAGATAGCTATAAATAGAACAGTTGAAGCAATAGCTCGTGGTGAGAACAGAGTTCTTCTTGTAATGGCTACCGGCACTGGAAAAACCTATACCGCTTTTCAAATAATATATCGGCTTTGGAAAAACGGCAAGAAGAAACGGATACTTTTTTTAGCAGATCGCAATGTGCTTATCGACCAGACTAAGCGGGGAGACTTTAGGCATTTTAAGGATCGTATGACTATAATAAAAAGGCATCAAGTAGATAAGGCTTATGAAATATATCTTTCTCTCTATCAAGGGTTAACAAACTATAATGAAGACAAGGATGCCTACAAATTTCGCCATTATGGATTTTCGTAATGTGACTGACCTCTTTGCTGATACGGCTTTTGACGGAAACCCGGTTATGATCAAGCAGGTCAAGGCTGAAGAGGAGTTAACCGACCAGGATATTAACCCAGAAGAATATCAAGAAATTATCGACCCGGAAACCGGCCAACCCGTTGATTTTGAGACTGAGTACCAGACTCAACCTGAAATTATTCAAGGTGGGTTAATTATATCCGATCCCCAGTCAAAGGTTTATGTGGCAGGGGTGGATGTTTCTGTGTTAAATGAACGGGTTCAACATCTGGACACAAACGGCAAACTTATTACAGAGACTCTGAAAGACTACACAAAAAAGAATATTCTGCAGGAGTTCCGCACCCTTGATGATTTCCTGGCTCGATGGAATAGCACCTACAAAAAGAAGGCTGTTATTGATGAATTGGAATCCCATGGGGTTATTGTGGAGAATCTTATGGCAGAGGTAAAAAAGGATTTAGATGTTTTTGACCTTATCTGCCATATTGCGTGGGATATGCCTGCATTTACCCGTCGAGAGCGGGCTGAGAATGTAAAAAAACGCAATTATTTCACTAAATATGGCGAAAAAGCATGGAAGGTTATCAATGCACTTTTAGATAAGTATGCTGACGAAGGTATCGAAAATATTGAGGATTTATCGGTTTTAAGAATTAAACCTTTTAATCAAATTGGAACCCCGTCAGAAATCATTCAGATTTTTGGAGGTCGCAGTCAATATCTTCATGCTATTGAAGAATTGGAAAATGAGATTTATGCTATGGCAGCGTAAGGAGAATTAATGAAGAACATTGGAAATATCATAAAAACATTACAGAACATTATGCGTAAAGACCCGGGCGTGTCCGGAGACGCTCAACGAATTGAGCAATTGGGCTGGCTGCTCAGCCTGAAGATTCTGGATGATAAGGACAAACAGATTGAGCTTCTTAATGATAAATATGTGTCGGTAATGCCAAAAGATTTGCAGTGGCGAAATTGGGCGGCGAATGATGAGGGCATGACTGGCGATGAGCTAAAAAACTTTATTGATGGTATTTTAATACCGAAACTCAAGAACCTCGATGTCAGTTCCGGCAATAAACGGGCACTTATTATTCGTGAAATATTTGATGGTACGAATAACTATATGAAGAACGGGACAATTATCCGTCAAGTGATTAACGCATTAAATCAAATTGATTTTAATAAGACTGAAGACCGGCATATGTTCGGTGATATTTATGAAACGATTTTGCGCGATCTGCAGAGCGCCGGGAATTACGGTGAGTTTTACACCCCTCGCGCTTTGACGGAATTTATTACGGAGATGATTAACCCTCGCTTAGGCGAAAAAGTTTTAGATCCTGCCTGCGGAACAGGAGGCTTTTTGACCAGCGCCATAGAAAATATCCGCAAACAAGATGTGAAAGGTGTCGATGACCTCAAGACTCTGGAAAAAACCATTCACGGCATGGAGCTTAAACCGCTTCCTTTTATGCTTTGTGTTACCAATCTGATTTTGCACGATATTGAGGTGCCAAATGTGGATTATACCGACAGCTTGAATCGGGAATATACCGCTATCGGGCAGAAGGAGCGGGTTGATGTAATCCTTGCTAATCCTCCGTTTGGTGCCTCGGTTACCGATGGCGTTGAAACCAATTTTCCGCAGAATTTTCGAACAACAGAGAGTGCCGACCTTTTTTTAATGCTGATGATTCGGTATTTGAAAGATGGTGGACGAGCCGGGATCGTTTTGCCTGATGGCTCGCTGACTGGTGATGGCGTAAAACAACGCATTCGTCAACATTTGCTGAAGATGTGTAACCTGCACACGATTGTTCGCCTGCCTAATTCTGTTTTTCAGCCATATGCCAGCGTTGCCACAAACTTGCTTTTCTTTGAAAAAGGCAGGCCTACTAAAGAGATTTGGTATTGGGAACATAAATTGCCCGAAGGATCAAAAGCCTACAATAAAACAAAACCGATACAGAAAAGCGAGTTTGACAACCTCAAAAAGTGGTGGAAGAATCGCACAGAAAATGAGCAGGCATGGAAGGTCTCCATAGATACGATTGCGTCAAATGGCTATAACCTTGATATTAAAAATCCACACACGCCTGAAGATGTGCAAACATATACAAGTGCGGAATTGGTAGCAATGCTTCACGATTCATTCCGCAAAAGCGATGAGCTATTGGTGAAACTGAAGAAGGAGTTGGCAAATGGATTATAAAGAGAATAAATCCCAACTTATTATTTATCAGGCTGAAGACGGAAAAATAAAAATTGATGTTCGTTTCCATGATGAGACCGTCTGGCTGACTCATCAATTAATGGCGGAACTTTTCCAAACTACTAAACAGAATATAAGTCTCCATATTCAGAATATTTACGAAGAAGGAGAGTTAAGCCCCGATGCAACTGTCAAGGAATTCTTGACAGTTCAAATGGAGGGCTCAAGACCAGTTAAAAGAAAAATTGATTATTATAATCTTGATGTCATTATTTCAGTTGGATATCGCGTTAAATCGCGTATTGCCACGCGTTTTCGTCAATGGGCAACTCAGCAGTTGCGAGAATATATTGTGAAAGGTTTTGTGCTTGATGACGAGCGGCTTAAAAATCCTGATCAACCTTTTGATTATTTTGATGAAGTTGTCCGGCGTATTCAGGATATACGCACATCAGAGCGGCGTTTTTATCAGAAAATAACGGACATATACGCTACCAGTGTGGATTATGATCCTACGCTAGAAATGAGTATCAATTTTTTTAAAACGGTTCAGAATAAGATGCACTGGGCCATAAGTGGAAAAACAGCGGCGGAAATAGTGCATGAACGCGCCGATAGTTCAAAACCGAATATGGGGCTTACTAATTGGCGAGGGGCAAAAGTCCGTAAGAATGATGTTATCATTGCCAAAAACTACCTTATTGAAAAAGAACTTTTGGCTCTCAATAATCTTGTTGAACAATATCTGATTTTTGCCGAGGGACAGGCGATGCGGCGTATATCTATGTATATGAAGGATTGGATAAAAAAGCTGGATGGCTTTTTAACACTCAACGATCGTGATATCTTGACGCACGCAGGAAAAATATCTCATGAACTTGCTGTTGAGTATGCGGAAATACAGTATGAAAAATTTAATTTCAAGCGTATCAAATCGTTTGATGCAAAAGACAGCGATTTTGACCGTGCGGTAAAGGAGATTGAGCGGAAAGCTGCCAAACGCATGTCTGGGGGAAAGGGGTGTAAGGATGAGTGAGTGGAAAAGAGTTAAGATTGGGGAAATTTGTACTATCGAAAAAGGTATTACCGGGTTAGCGAAAGCATTGCCGGGTGATTACCCTTTGGTTACAACAGGTGCTAAACGGAAAACATCGAGAGATTATCAATTCAATGCTAAAGCCGTATGTATCCCTTTGGTGTCGTCAACCGGGCATGGTAAGAAAACACTAAATTATGTTCATTATCAAGAAGGCAAGTTTGCTCTTGGCTCAATACTATCCGCAGTTGTGCCTCGTGATGAAACGATATTGGATGCTCGGTATCTTCATGTTTATCTCCAAAAGAATAAAGATCGGGTTCTTGTGCCTTTAATGAGGGGGGCGGCCAATGTGTCTTTATCTGTGACCGCTATTTCAAATATCGAAGTTCCGCTCCCGTCTTTAGTAGAGCAGAAAAAGATTTTGGGTAAAATTGACAGTATTTCTAATGAGCACGAAGACTTTCTGAATGAATCGGATGTCCAAATAGACCTTTTTGGAAAACTCCGCCAAGCAGTGTTGCAGGAAGCGGTGGAAGGCAAACTCACTGTCGAATGGCGGAAGAAAAACCCAGATTTGGTCAGTGGCGAAAATCACGCCTCAAAATTGCTTGAAAAAATCAAAGCCGAGAAAGAGCGGTTGAACAAAGAAGGAAGAATCAAGAAAAGCAAACCGCTATCGCCAATTACCGATGACGAAAAGCCGTTTGATTTACCTGAGGGGTGGGTGTGGTGTAGGTTGGGGGAGATTTCGCAAATCTTTGCCGGTTACAGTTTCAATAGTTATGACTTTAGAACTGGAAATGGGGCCAAATGTATTAAGATTACAAATGCGGGCGTCAAAGAAATAGTCGAAACCAATGAGCGTTTGCCGGAATCATTCATAAACAAATATCCAGAATTTCTTGTTAAAGAAGGTGATTTGATTGTTGCACTTACTCGTCCTTACATCGCACTCGGTTTAAAGGTTAGTAAATGCCCTGGGGCATATAATAACGCTTTGTTAAATCAGCGCGTTGCTGCAATTAGGCAGACATATTCGGTAAATTTTGAATTTGTATATTTGTTTATGATTTCTGATTTTGTTCTAAATGGGTACAAAGAAAAATTTGAAAAAGCGAACTTACAGCCCAATTTGAAAATGAATGATCTAACGGAATTAAAAATTCCACTCCCTACTCTTGCTGAACAACAAGCTATCGTTGAGCGAGTGGATAAACTTATGGTCATGACCGACGAACTGGAAAAGCAGGTCGCCGAACGCAAAAGTCAGTCCCAATTGCTAATGCAATCGGTTTTACGAGAGGCGTTTGCAGGCAATAAATAGAAACAGGAGGTAGCTACTAAAAAAGATATATGCCAGAATTACCAGAAGTAGAAACTATTATCCGTGGTTTGCAGAAGCAGATTGTCGGGAAAAAAATTGTGGGGGGAAGGGTAATTTTGCCTAAAATAATCAGGGGCGATGCAGGAGATTTTAGCACCTTAGTTTCAGGAACTACCCTCCAGAAAGCATGGCGACGGGGCAAGATGATCGTGGTTGACCTCTCAAAAAGAGGAGAGTATTCTCATCCATCTTAAGTTGAGTGGACAGTTAGTTTACAGCTCAACAGAGTTACCAGTAACTAAACACACCCACCTCATCCTTGAGCTATCTGATGGTTACCAACTGCGTTACCTTGATGTCCGTCAATTTGGCTACCTTTGTTTAGCCGAGATCTCTATGGTTCAAGGATTGACTCCATCTGGTGCCGAGCCACTTGAGATTTCAGGGGATGAATTCAAGGGATTGATGCCATCAAGAAGGACACGGATAAAACCGCTCCTGCTTGACCAATCATTTCTGGCAGGTATCGGCAATATTTATGCCGATGAAATTTTGCATAAAACAGGCATTCATCCTTTGCAGCATAGCCACACCCTCAGTGAGACACAAATAGCAAAGCTCTATCAGGCAATGCAAGAGATTTTGAGTCAGGCTATTGAGCAGAAGGGTTCAAGTATAAGCGATTATGTTGACTTAAATGGTCAGAAGGGAAACTACCAGAGATACCACCATGTCTATCAGCGGCAGGGACAGCCATGCCTTACCTGTCAGCGTGAGATAACCCGGATAAAGATAGGTGGCCGGTCAAGCCATTTCTGCCCCAATTGCCAACAAAATAAGGAGGAAATTATGTTATGCGATTTGATAAACTGACCTTAAAGGCTCAAGAGGCAATTACATAATGGGTCAGAAGGTGTGAAAAAATTAACTTTTGGGCAATACTGTTCGGCACGGTTCTTGCTTGTGATTTTCTGATCATATAAAAACCGGGGGACATCACCAATATTGTTCGGCGCGATTCTTGTTTGTGATTGTTTGAATTGTGTAATTGTGGACAATTACATCAAGTCAATGGAACGCAGAATAAGTAGCAGGCTTCCAGCCTGCAAAAATTGGGGCAAGTACCAGTTTCTCTTCTGTGATGCCTGCATCAGAATAGTACAAGCAAGAATCGTGCCGAACAGTATTGGGCTACAGCCTAAATTCCTAATCATTGAATTATCCTGATAATCCTGTTATCCTGTCAAAAATAATCCTGTCAAAAAATGGAAGAGAGTGATATAAGAAAGTTTTTGGGGTAGGGATGATTTTGGGGCTTGGGTGGTCTGGCTCTGCAATGGCTTCTGGGGTGAATGTGTATAATGCCTCGGGAAGTTTTAAGGGTGGGTATTCTACTATTCAAGCAGGGGTGGATGCCTGCCCTGTGGGCGGCAAGGTCTCGGTCTCTGCCGGGAATTATAATGAGAGTGTTAAACAATCAAAGGAGGTTGCAAAAGATGTCTATTCGACAAAGATTGATACGATTTGATTGGGCAGTAAAGAAGTTATTACGGAGTAAGGCTAATTTTGATGTATTGGAAGGGTTTTTAAGTGAGCTGCTTAAAGAAGATATAAAGATAAAAAGCATTCTGGAGAGTGAAGGGAATAAGGAAACAGCAGATGATAAATTTAACAGGGTTGATTTGCTGGTGGAAAACAGTAGGAATGAGATAATAATCATAGAGGTTCAGGTAGAGGATCAATTAGATTATATACAACGGTTAATATATGGGACAGCAAAGGTAATAACAGAATATATAAAACAATCTATATCATACAAGGAAATCAAAAAAGTAATCTCAATAAGTATCCTGTATTTTGATTTAGGACAAGGAAAGGATTATGTATATCATGGCACAACAACGCTGATAGGCATTCATGATCATGATGAGCTGCAGTTAAGTGAAAAACAACAGGAAGAATTTCAAAAGGAGCAGGTTTTTGAGATTTTCCCTGAATATTATCTGATAAAGGTGAATCAATTCAATGATTTGGCTAAAGATAGGTTAGATGAATGGATCTATTTCTTAAAGAATGAGATTATCGAGGATAATTTTACGGCAAAAGGGCTAAAATCAGCAAAGACAAAATTAGATGTAATGAAGTTGCCTAAAGAAGAACAGAAATCGTATGAATACTATTTGGAGTCATTACATGATAAAGCCAGCTTTTATGAATCTACCTATGTGCAGGGAGAGAAAAAAGGTATGAAAAAAGGTATGGAAGAAGGCATGAAAAAAGGCGAGGCAAAAGGCATGAAAAAAGGCAAGGAAGAAGGCATAAAAGAAGGCGAGGCAAAAGGCAGGGAAAAAGGCGTGCAGGAGGCATTAAAGAAAATGATAGCAAGTGGGATTCTAGTAGATGAGGCTAAGAGGATATTGGGATGTTTGTGAATAAAAAGATTTTGACAGGATAACAGGATGAAACAGGATAAATTAGAGAGGGAAGATTTTTTTGGGGTTTAATCTTCGTAGGATTTTATTGAAAGGCTAATACCTGAATTCCTAATCATTGAATTATCCTAATAATCCTGTTATCCTGTCAAAAAGTCTATGGTGCTGGAAAATTCAGTATTGTGTCCCCGGAAATTCATACGAGGAGGTAAAGGAATGTCAGTTATGGAAAAACTGGTTTTTGATAGTAACTTGTTGTCAGATGGACATCTGTATTGCCCTAAAGAAATTATACATGAGAAAAATGCTCATTTCAAAGTAGTTGTAACCTTTGATAAAAAAACCAATTTTGAGGCATCAGAATATGAGATTGAGTTGTCAGGTATTAATGATGTTTCTAATGATTTTCTTTCTGAAAAAGAATTAAACTATTATCTTAATTTGGAGACATTATGAGTAAATTTCAACGAGGACAGATATGGTTGGTAAATTTTGATCCAAGTTTTGGACATGAATATAAGAAATTTCGGCCAGCTTTAATCGTTCAAAATGACGGATATATAGAATCCAGTAATTTGTTGGCAGTTATTCCAATTTCTTCACAAGTGACTAAACAAACAGTACTTGATATTTTACTGAAGAGAGATTCTCAGAATAGACTTATGACAGATTCTTTACTCAAAACAAAACAGATTAGTTCATTTGACAATCAAAGATTTACAAAACTTATCGGAAGTGTTGATAAAAAAACAATGGAGAAAGTAGGAGAAAATATCCAACTTTTCTTAATCTGAAGAAACAGTGTCAGGTAATTAGCAGAAGTAGCCAGGGTCAAACCTTGAAAGCTGAATAGTTCTCAACCTTCTTACGAACTTAATGTAATTATCATGGCATATTTACTAATATTTATCAAGGTAATTATTCAGCTTTCAATGTCCTTCTCTTCTATGACCCTTCTCTTCTAAGATGTGGTTGATGATATATGTCGTCACACTCGCACAGGCAGACCACTTGGCAGTGAGGAATTTATAGTACAAACAGAGAACATGTTAGGTCGTGTATTTTGTCCACTAAAGCGAGGACCGAAATGTCCGTGGAAGAAAAAAGAGATTGGGGAAATTTAGTATTGTGCCCCCGAAATTAGGAGAGTTTGCAAATGTTTTATTTTGAAGTTTTTAATGCATTTTATCGCAACAAGATAAAATACCTTGTTGTGGGTGGTCTTGCTGTAAATCTACATGGTGTGCCAAGAACTACTTATGATATTGATGTTATTGTTGCAACTGATATGGATAATATCTTAAAACTAAATAAAACCTTAAAGAGTTTGGGTTATATTCCACGCTTACCTGTGAATCCAGATGAATTGGCAGATTCCGATAAAGTAAAAGATTGGATAGAAAATCGTAATATGAAAGCATTCAGTTTTTATCATAAGGAAGAAAATAATAAGGTAGTTGATATTGTTTTAGTCCATCCGCTTGATTTCACAGAGGCATTCCATCGTGGTGTAATAAAAAAAGCAGGTAATATTGAAATCTATGTGACAGAAATTGATGATCTGATCTTAATGAAAAAAATAAGCAATAGACCAAAGGATTTAAGCGATATGGAGATGCTTAAAGAAGCGAAGAAAATTATGGAGCAAAAAGATGAGTAAAGGATTTTGTTATACATTAGAAAAAGAGGATATTTTGAACTATATGAAGTTTTCAACTGAGGAAAAACTTAAATGGTTGGAAGAGATTGTAGTATTTACTGAAGAGGCATTAACAGCTAAAGAAAAAAGGGTCAGGGAATACTTTAGGGGGACAAATCTTGTTGCAAAACAGCATATATCTCTACTGTTGCGTCAACTTTGACATGTCGCAACAAATATTCTGGATTCCTGCTTTCGCAGGAATGACAACAATCACCGAGTTGTCATTCCTGCGCAGGCAGGAATCTATCTTTATTGAATTTAGAGGACACAATACTTAATTTTTGTGTTGCTTCAGACGGAATCGTACTTTTCTTCAATAAAGAATGCGAAAGTAAGATATCAAATAATGTAGAGACCGAGGCAGCAATTTTAGCTGAGACAGTAAGCTTTACTAACACAGAAGAGCTGTCTGCAAAGATAACAGAGTTAGTTAATAAAATTGCTAAACGGGTGGCGGAACAATGAAGAATTTAGCATGGTTCAAAACTATTTACCACAGGGTTGCAGAGAAGAAACCACCCCTGCCCCTCCTTGGAAAGGAGGGGAATAACAACCCCCTAACCCCCTTTTCTAAGGGGGAATTAGGGAAATACATTCCCCTCTTGAGAGGGGTGGACGCTACTGCGGACGGGGTGTGTTATCTTCCATTTGCCCACTCAGTTTGTTGCCCTGATTTGAACTATGTCAAAAATTTAATAATTACCTGCGGATTGCTCATTACTCTTTTATTTTCCACCTCTTTAGCTGTATTTGCTGAAGAGGGAAATCAGATTGCACCTGATTTCAAATTAAGGCTACTTTCTGGGAAAAGCAGTTTAAGTCTCCATAAGTTATTAACGCAAGGGGACAGGCGAAATGTGCTTGTTCTCAGCTTTTTTGATACTGCATGTGAACCCTGTCGGAAGGAAATGCCTCATTTGTATGAACTTAGCCAAAAATATCAGGATGAGGCAGTTGGGGTTTATTTAGTCAACATTGATAAGACAGCATCAGAGGTAGTTGAGGATTTTGTGAAAAAAAATAATATCACCCTGCCAGTACTTCTTGACCCTTATGGTATACAAACTGGCGAGAAATATGGGGTGCTTGTAAATCAAATTGCAAAGATACCAAAGGTGGTTTTGATTAGTAAAAATGGTTACATAAAGAAAATCTATGGTGGCTATAAAGAAAATTTAGTGGAAATTTTAAGCAAGGAGATAAATAGCCTTTTATTGGAAAAGGAAGAGCCGCTTAATGAAAAAAATGTTTTGACTATTCTTTTTAGTAACTCTACTAACGGTTATCTGGAGTCTTGTGATTGCGTGGAAAATCCGTTTGGCGGGCTTGTGCGTAGGGTAACACTGATTAATGAGATAAGACAGGAGAATCCAACCGTTCTTCTTCTTGATAGCGGCGATATGTTTCCCCCACGGCCTGAGCCTTTATTAGCCAGATATATGCTTTTAGCCATGGAAAAAATTGGTTATGACCTGATTGCCATTGGTGATCAGGAACTGATTCTGGGCACTGAATATATCAGGAAAGAGATTGAAAAAAACAAATTGCCTTTTTATTCAGCCAATTTAACCATCTGTCAGGATGGGATGTGCAGCTATTTAGCCCCATCATATCTGATTAAGGAAGTTGGCAGTTTTACGGTGGGTATTATCAGTATAATCTCTTCAGGGGTGTTTACCTTTTTCCCAAAGGATATTATCAAGGAATTGAAAGTGTCTGATCCTGTTAAACAGGTTCAAGGTTTTGTGGATACTTTTCGCAAGCAAGTTAATGTGCTTATTGTGGTTTCACATTCTGGCTATGAGGAGGATTTAAGATTAGCAAAACAAGTTAAGGGGATTGATGTAATTATTGGCGGACACTCCCAAACATTAGTGAAAAACGCCTCTGTCTTGCCTGACACCTTGATTGTGCAGGCTGGAGAAAAAGGGCAATATCTGGGTAAATTGGATATAAGATTTGATGAAAACAAGAAGATTACTTCACATCAATATCAACTGCTTCCATTGACCAAAGATATCTCTGATGATGAGGTCGTGCGAAAATTGATTAGGGAATATCATCAGAAGGTTGAGGAAGGGAGTGAGTAAAAACAAATGGTTTAAAAACAGAAATATCCACCCCCTAACCCCCGCCAGTGGGGGACATTGCGGAGAAATATGTTACCCTCTTTTGAACCATGCCAAAAATATTTATGGAAACCACAAAATAATAATGGACAAAATCTTACTTCTGGTGTATATTTATATGTTATGAGATATGGAGGTAGGATATTTATGAATCTTTTTGCTTACAACATACATTTTGCTCAAGTATTAAAAAAAGTAACCCTGATTACTCTCCTTTGCTGGGTACTTGTCTCCCTTCCCTTGTCTGGTTTTTCTTGGGCAGCATCGGAAACCCTTCTTAAAGGGAATGAGTATCTTCAAAAAGGAAATTATCAACAAGCAATTACTGCCTATCAAGAGACTATTAAATTAAATCCATATCATAAAATAGCCTATTGTAACCTCGGAAAATGTTATCAGAAATTGAATCTTTTTGATAAGGCAGAAAAATGCCTTAAAAGGGCATTGGAGTTAGATCCAGACTATATTGAAGCTCTTAATAATTCAGGTAGCCTGTATGTTTCTCAAGGAAAAGATAAAGAGGCATGGAAATGCTATAATAGGATATTGGAGATTAATCCCATTGATGCAGAAGCCCACTATAATCTGGCATCCCTTTTTCAGAAAAAGCATGATTTTGAAAGGGCAATCTCTCATGGCAAACAGGCCATAAAAATAAATCCAAATTATGTCGCAGCATTTATTAAACTTGGAGACATATACTGGGAATCCTATCGCGACGCAGATAAAGCATCCATATATTATAAAAAGGCAAAGGATGTTGAACCCGGAAATAAGCTTGTTAGATCTCATGTAGCCGAGATGTATTTGCAGAAGGGATTGATTAAGGATGCAGAACGGGAATGCTTGGAAATTGTTAGCATTGACCCATTATTCCTGCCGGCATTGAATCAATTAATTAAAATATATACTGACCAGGGAATGTCTGAACGGATTGGACCACTTTGTCAAAAAATAAGTTCAACTACCACTTCAGACAATGAGATTCCAGCATACAGCTCTGTATTGAGCAGTATGATAGCCCTTCTCATTGATCATGGAATGGATAAAAATGCAGCTACACTCAGCCAGAAACTAACCTCACTTACCCCTTCTTCAAAGACATTTGATGCGTATCTATCTACATTAACAAATCTTATAACCCTTGCATTTGACAAAAAAAGGTATGAAAAGGCAGTTCCATTTTGCAAGAGAATAACCACACTTGTTCCGTCAAACAAGGCATTAAATTCATATCGTGATACATTAAATCGCCTTATCAGGCTTTATTTTAATCATAAAAGATACAAGGATTCTATTCCCCTTTGCCAGAGGTTAACAGTAATTTCTCCTTTAGACAAAATAGTCCATTACCAGCTTTCTATAGCTTACAAAGGGATGGGTGACTATAAGGGGTGTGTGAATGCAGCTACTAAGGCATGTCAGAAGGATTCCGAGGATGAGATGTGTTGGCATATCATGGAAAAAGGGGTATTAGAGCTTGATAGGCAACGGGTTGGAACACCATTAAGGAATGATTGCTCAAAAAAACACCTTGAAATGGCACAGCAATATCTTGGGCTTGGCAATACCATTCTGGCTGAATATGAGTACAAAAAGGCTAAACGACTTAATCCTCAAAGTGTACCAGTGAGATTGGAGCTGGCAAAATATTATGAAGGGCAAGGGTTGAATCTTGAGTCAATTGAGGAATCGAAAAAGATAATTGAACTGGATCCAGAGAATGTTGAGGCAAAGGATAGGATAGAAATGGGCTGGAAACAAAAAACGACATCATCTCCACTCCCTGATCTTAGGAAAAGAAGGGTGGCAGTTATCTTTTCGGCAAAGAATCCAATACACTTAGAGATTGACAAAATAGCGGAAGAGATTATAGAAGAATTATTGGGCAGCTCATTTACTATCCTTCCCATAGCTGCAAAAAATATCCAAACCAAAATGAATAATACAGGCTTAAACACAGTAAACAATCTACAAGAGGCTGTTGGATTAGCAAGAAGTATTCAAGCAAGCTATCTCCTCTTTGGCGAGATACAAGAGGAAAAGGGAAGGATTTGTATTGAATCACAACTAATAAACTTAAAGGCTGAAAAGCTCAAGAAAGAGCAGGAGTTCTTGCATATTGGCCGTAACAGTGCTAGTTTGACTAAGTGTTTATCTGGTCTCAGTCAGAATCTTTCCAATTTCTTTCCTATTCATGGTGAGATAATTAGCTCAAGCAGAACAAGCGTTACCCTTAATCTTGGCGAAAAACATGGTGTAAAACCATCCTTTATCTGTGATGCCCTTGATCCTGATGGGCACAAAATAGCAGAGATAGAGATTATATCGGTAAGCAATAGTACCTCTCAAGGGATTATTACTACTGCCTCTGGAAGAAATCAATTATCACCACATAACCGTGTGAGCTTGCGAAAGGGACAGGTGGTTAAGGTGGAGAAAAAGAAAGGGGGGAAGAAGGAGGAGAAGAAGAAATAAAAGATTAACGCAAAAGATGCAAAAGACGCAGAAGACGCAAGGAAAAGGAATGTAGATCAGCAATTCTAATTATGAAATTTTTTCACCGCAGAGACGCAAAGACGCAGAGAAATATACGAGAGAAAAGGAGATAATGGGGATAGAACGAAGCGTTTTATATATAGTTTGCAGTAAAAATCCATATATCTCTATCATCTC
>JAZDHC010000075.1:0-5683 GCA_043806395.1 Candidatus Desantisiibacteriota bacterium
TGGCACTACAAACCGATTTTCAATAACCCAATTACATAACCTGTTGATATGATAAGACTTATTTTTTAGGGGTAACAGAAATTAGCCTTTTTTGGGTGGTTTTTGGCGGTTTTTAGGTGGTTTGTCGCGAAGTTGGGTTAACAATCTTTGAAGCAACCGTCCATATCGGTAACATTACTACATAAAAAACGCTACTTGTTGTTGGTCCTAAATATCCGTCTGGTATATGTATTATTCGTAAGCATTCAGCCTTCAGCTATCAGCAGTCAGCGAAAACCATAAAATCAAGGCAAAAGTAGAGACAGGTTTCAAACCTGTCTCTACAACTTTACATCTTTTTGCTTTTTTATGCGGTAATGCCTTGTAAAAACTGAAGGCTGACCGCTGATAGCTGAAGACTTACTATCCTTCTCAGTAACCGTGTTACGAGTATGGAAATTATAGCACAAAATTAATTTTATGTCAACAAATTTTTCTTGACTTGTAATCAGGAATATAATATAATGGGTGATGGTAACTACTCAGGTATTTATGCTGTAGGCTGTTAGTTTTACAGATAAACTGCATTAATAATTCTGCTTCTCATACCCTACAATCTATAATTGCAATACAAGGAATAATATCCATGTCAAACTATATCATTAAAAGAATACTCTTGACAATACCAGTCATATTTGGTATTGTAACCATTACCTTTATCCTTCTTTCTCTTGTGCCGGGTGATGCCACCTTGTGCGTGGTTGGTGAAAGGGTAGATAAGGTAACCATGGAGATAATAAAGAAGGAAAGGGGATTTGATAAGCCGATTATGGAGAGGTATGTAAATTATCTCTACAGACTTGCTCACCTTGATCTGGGGCGTTCGTATTCTACAGGGACACAAGTAAGTAAGGCTATCTGTCAACGATTTCCTAATACCTTGCGTCTGGCTGTAGCGGCTATGCTTGTGGCTATAATTGTTGGTATCCCCCTTGGTATTTTATCAGCAATAATGCGGGGAAAACTTATAGATTATATCTGCACATTTTTGGCTGTCTTTGGTGTGTCTACCCCTGTTTTCTGGTTTGGGTTATTGCTTATCTGTGTTTTTTCTATTTATCTTGGCTGGCTACCAGCATCTGGCATGGGCAATGGTGATATCTGGCATCTTATCATGCCTGCATTAACCCTTGGGCTTCATTCTGTTGCCTTTATTGCTCGAGTTACAAGATCAAGCATGCTTGAGGTTATAGGGGAGAATTATATTCGAACTGCAAGGGCAAAGGGGCTTCGGGAAAGCATGGTCATCCTTAAGCATGCGATGAAAAATGCATTAATTCCGGTAGTTACTCTGATTGGGCTTGATTTTGGCAGCTACTTGAATGGTTCTGTGCTTACTGAGACGATATTTAGTTGGCCTGGGATTGGACGATATGCGGTTGAGGGCATCATGAAACGGGATGCACCAGTTGTTATGGGCACAGTACTCTTTGGTGCCATAGTATTTGTTCTGGCAAATTTAATAGTGGATATATTGTATCATTTTCTTAATCCACGCATAAGATATTCAGGCACAAAGGCACAAAGGCACAAAGGCAGATGATTAAACGATTATTTTACAACAAAATGATATTATTTGGCGGAAGTATAGTTATGATATTTATGATAATTGCTATATTCTGCCCCTTGCTTGCACCCTGTGACCCATATCAGATAAATCTCTATGATCGCCTTGCATCCCCATGCAGGGAACATCTGTGTGGTACGGATAATATTGGCAGGGACATACTTTCCAGAATTATTTATGGGGCAAGGGTTTCATTGATAGTGGGTGTGGTTGCCACCTTTATTTCTATGGCTATTGGTCTCTTCTTTGGAATACTTGCTGGTTACTTTGGCGGGTTTGTAGATAAGGTTATTTTATGTATTATAGATATTATGCTTGCCTTTCCCGGGCTTTTATTAGCCATAGGTGTGGCTGTAGCTATTGGTCCAGGTCTTATGACATTGTTTCTGGCACTATCTGTGGTTGGCTGGGCAGGGTTTGCCCGAATAATCAGGGGGGTGGTTATAACAACCAAAGAGCAAGCCTACATTGAATCAGCAAGGGCAATTGGTGTTACAGATATTGGTATAATTATAAGGCATATTCTGCCCAATTGCCTATCCATAGTGATTGTTATTGCTACCCTGAAGGTAGGATCATTTATCCTTGGAGAGGCGGCATTGAGCTTTCTTGGGCTTGGGGCACAACCGCCAACACCTACATGGGGATCAATGGTAAGTGCAGGCTCTACCTTCCTGCACTCTGCACCATGGCTATCTATTATCCCTGGAGTGGCTATAGCCATAGTGGTGATTGGATTTAACCTTTTGGGTGATGGATTGCGGGATGTGTTTGATCCGAGGTTAAAGGATTAAATAAGGCTATAGACTGTAGGAGGGGATAAGAAGGTTTTTGGTGCCTTGATCTGCTATCCTACAGCCTACAGTCTAAAAACCAAATATCTCCTCTGCCTCTTCCGGCGAGGCATTTTCATGAATGATGGCATTTAAGGCAGCAGCCATAGCCACAGGGTGATTATTCTGCCATATATTTCGGCCAAGGTTGATACCAATGGCTCCCTTTTGCATCCCATCATAAACAAACTCAAATACCTCTCTATCTGTATCTACCTTTGGACCGCCAGCCATTACTACTGGCACAGGGCAGCCATTTATTACCTTATCAAACTCCTCACACCAGTATGTTTTGACAACACTGGCACCCAATTCAGCACAAATTCGACAGCACAGGCCAAGATACCGTGCATCTCTTTTCTCTAACTCTCGACCAACCGCGGTTACAGCCATTACAGGAAGGTCATATCGGTTACACTCATTAACAAGGTTTGACAGATTTGACAGGGTTTGCTTCTCATATTCAGAACCAATAAATACAGAAAGTCCCACAGCAGAGGCATTAAGTCTGAGAGCCTCTTCGACAGAGGTAGTAAGTATCTCATTTGCCAGATCCTTACCTACCATGCTTGTACCGCCAGAGACCCTGAGAATAATAGGCTTGTCAATAGCAGGTGGTATGGCAGATCTCAGCACCCCACGAGTCACAAAAAGGGCATCAAAATAGGGAAGCAAAGGCTTAATGGTTTCCCACGGTTTTTCCAATTTTGTGGTTGGACCCTGGAAATATCCATGGTCTATAGGCATAAAGAAGCAGTGACCATCTGGCTGAATTAATTGTGATAGTCGATTTTTCATTCCCCAATCCATAATTACATCCTCCTGATAAAATATTAATTTAGGTGTGAGGTGTCAGGTATGAGGTAGGAGAGCATACCTGACACCTGACACCTGACGCCTGACGCCTGACGCCTGACGCCTGACGCCTGACTATTATATCAAATTCCTAAGTATTGTCAAGTATTTTTTTAGCAACTTGTCCTCATATCAGATTTACAGCTTATAAAAAATGGTTGACAATTAATTAATTTTATGGTATTATATCAATTATTCTACACTTAGGGAGATATTAATATGACAGAAGAAAAAGAAGAAGGATTAACGCTTGATAAAAAGACAATTGATATATTGGTAACAAGTATCATTCCAACCTCAAAATATTTTGAGGTTCGTTTTGATCACTTGCAACAACAGATGGATTTAAAATTTGGCTATTTGCAACAACAGATGGGTGAAAAATTTGGCTATTTACAGCAGCAGATAGATGATGTAAAATCAGGGGTAAAATCACTCGAAGATAAGATGGACAAGCGTTTTGAACAGATGGACAAGCGTTTTGAACAAATTGATGTTAAATTAGATAAGTTGATAGAAAGGGTGGATGTAAAAATAGATGCAGGATTAAGAGAAAACAGGGCGTTAACTATTCGGTTGTTTACATTTGCTCTTGGCTTTGCTGCTATTTCAATGGTAGGACTGCTGGGTAAGATGCTGGAGATATTTTAAGGGGAGGATTGGTGGCAGACATGACTTTAATATTCCCCCGAAAAATCAAAAAAACCTCTTGACAAAATCAAAAAAATAGTGTATATAATTAAACATGAACTTGTCGTTATCCTAATTCTTTATGGTATGGGGGCTTTTATGGGAATGAGAAACAGGGTTGGAATTGTAAGTCATACATACATACATACATACATACATACATACATACATAAGGAAGTTTATTAATGGTTTTCTCTCAAGACTAAGTATTGTTTCTGCAAGCAGGCTGTGTATTGCCTGCTTTTTTTGTTTTGCGGTACCTTCAGCCGTTTTCTCTGCCAATTCAAGCATTATCATAAATGAAAAGATGGATATTCAGATCTCCGTTAATATGAATAAGCTGTCCGGGGATAATCAGCAGGCAACGGTATCAACTGCCTTGACTCAACCCATGATAGTTAAGGCAGCCTATGCTAATGGCAGCCCGGTAAGTGGCTTGCCTATTTCATTTACCATCTCCACGCAACCACAAGGTGCATCAGGGGCAAAACTATCCATCAGTTCCATTACAACTGATGCCAATGGTCAGGCACAAACTATGTTAACCTTGGGGGATAACCCAGGGACATATCAGGTTTCAGCATCTAATCTTAATGTAACTGGTTCACCATTAATTTTTTCGGCTATTGGGTGGAAAACCTATAATTATACATGGGAATCCTCTCATAATTATCAGAATTATTTTACCAATACATGGATAATCAGCCATCCCGGGGCATCAAAGATGCAGGTGCATTTTGAGAAATATAGCATCGTGTCTCCAGATAAGTTGTGCATACTGGATAAGGATAATAATGAGATAGTTCAATATTCAGGCGATAAAACTGATGTCTGGTCACCTGTGATTGCCGGGGATGTAATCAAACTAAAATTGGTCACGGATTCAAAAGATGCTGCTTATGGGTTTAAGGTGGATAAATATATGGCTAATGGTGGCAGCCCGATGGAACAAGATATCACCCCACCAGCAAAGATTATTAACCTGATTGCTTCAGTTGCAACATATAATTCTATCAAACTTACATGGATAGCACCGGGAGATGATGGCAATATAGGACAGGCAATGTTCTATGATATCCGCTACTCTACCTCACCTATTAATGACTCAAACTGGGCAAGTACTGCTCAGCTTCAATACGAACCAGTGCCGGCTAATGCTGGAAGAAATCAAAATGGTACTATTCCAAACTTATTGCCTAATGCTCGTTATTATTTTGGGATAAAGACCTATGACGATAGGGGTGCTGCATCTCCCCTGTCAAATATTGCCATAGGCACAACCACTAGTACCCCACCAGTCTTAGAATGGACTAAGATGAGTAATGGATTCGTACGGGATGGTGTTGATCCGGATAGTGGTCAGGTCGGGGCAAGTTTCACCTTTACCGTAAAATATTCGGATTATAATAACGATGCACCAGCACCAGGTTATCCAAAGGTGGCAATATTTGCTGGGGGAATACTGTTTGGTAGCTTTACTATGGCTCATGTTGGCCCATTAGCTAATAATTATAAGAAGGGCAAACTCTATATCTATAGCGTGAAACTGTCTTTGACAGGTGTTTACAGCTATCAATTTGTAGCCTATGATACCAATAATATTCCAGCTCAAGGGATACCAACCAGCAGACAGAAGGGGCCAGTGGTTAGTAATGCACCTGCTATTTCGTGGCTTGGTACAGCGTATATGGGGTATGAG
>JAZDHC010000076.1:0-16677 GCA_043806395.1 Candidatus Desantisiibacteriota bacterium
TTCACTTTCATCGTTTTTCATATGATTCCTTTCGGGCAAGGAAACATCATCTACAGAATACAACCCCCTAACCCCCTTTTCTAAGGGGGAATTTTGCACTCTCAGCTAACCGCAAGCTTTCAAACAAAGATGAACCATCCCCATTTTCCCATGTTTCCCATTTTCCCTTAATATCTTAATAATTAAGGAAAAAAAGATATATAGGAAAAAGGGGAAAGGGGGGAAAAGGGGAAAAAGAAATTGTTAGTATACTGATGGTATCAAAAAATATCTCTGTGTCCATATCTTTCGATAATCAATTTGATGAGATTGCTTGTAGATTTATCTGGAATAAATGGGATAGAAACAACCCTTCCTCCATGAGACTCAACACATTCCTTGCCCTTGATATCATCTATGTTGTAATCTCCACCCTTAACTAAGATGTTTGGAATTATTTCTTCAATCAGTCTTTCCGGGGTAAATTCATCAAACATAATGATATAATCAACGCAAGACAGTGCTGCCAGAACCTCTGCCCGATCCTGTTCGCCAACCAATGGCCGTGAAGGTCCCTTATTTGCACATACTGACCAATCTGTATTCAATCCAATAATCAAGACATCGCCAAGGCTTTTTGCCTCCTGAAGGTATTTGACATGACCTGCATGCAGAATATCAAAACACCCGTTGGTAAAAACAATCCTTTTGTTCTGACCCTTGAGTATGCCAATTAGTTGTTTTATTTCACTTAAGCCCTTAATCTTTTCACTCATAAGCACCCTTCACCCTTTCCTTTAATTCTGAGACCGTAACCACGGCCGTACCTACCTTTTCCACCACTATTCCTGCCGCAAAATTAGACAAAATAGATGCCTCTTTCATCTTTGCCCCACAGGCAAGGCTCAGAGCCATTACGCTTACTACTGTATCCCCGGCACCAGTTACATCATATATCTCTTTTGCAACAGTAGGAATATGTGTTATGCTTCCATCCTTCTCAAAGAGCGACATACCATCCTCTCCCCTGGTAATCAGCACTGCCTCACTCTCAAGCTCTGAAAGTATCTTTTGCCCGACTATCAAAAGTGTTTCTTCATCAATAATCTTTTGATGGACAATCTCTCCTGCCTCATGGTGATTGGGGGTAATTACAGATATCCCCTTATAGTATAAGGAACGATTTATCTTTGGGTCAACAATTATTGGAAGAGAATTCTTTCGACACATTGGAATCAATTCCTCAAGTAATCGGGGGGAAACAACCCCCTTACCATAATCAGAGATAACTACCGCCTTTATCTCTGGCAGGAGCATCCTGACGAAACTCAACATCTGTTTTGTCACCCATTCCGAAATTTCCCCTCTTTGTTCCCTGTCAATCCTGAGCATTTGTTGTGAGTGAGCAATAACTCTTGATTTCAATGTTGTTGGCCGTTCACTGTCAACAACTATGCCATCTATCTCAATATTTTTCTTCTTTAATTCTGCAAGCAACTTTTGAGCTGTGCCATCTTCACCAACTATCCCCACTGGATATACCTTTCCGCCAAGAACACGAATATTATTTACCACATTCCCTGCCCCACCAGGGGAAAAGGTAATTGAGGTAACATCTACTACTGGTACGGGTGCCTCCGGGGATATTCTGCTTACCTTTCCCCAAACAAATTCATCCAGCATCAAATCACCTACAACAAGTACGCTTGCGTCGTTAAACTTTGAGATTATGTTGTCCAGTCTTTTTTTATCCATGGTATTCTCCTTTTATTATAGGTCTTATAAGACCTATAAGGCTCTATTACGATTTGTGTGGGTAAGATAAAGTTGGTTCTTTATCAACCTTGCAGAACATTCTTAATATGTATTGAAGAAGGTTTATCGCTTTAACCACTCCAAAGCATACATTTAACCCCCACACATGGAAGTAGAAATACCTCCAGATGACATACTCTGGTGTGGAATGAAAGCGATAAACCTATCTCTTATTTACCCACACAAATCGTGATAGAACCACCTATAATAACAACACTGCCAATTTTTCCCTCATTTCATCCGAGATCAAATCAGTATTAGTAATCACCGCATTCTTCAGGGCAGATGCACAAACGCATTCCCTTTTTACAGGGATTCTGGGGATTATCTCTTTAATAATCCTTTTAGCATTGGCAACATTCTTATGCAGATTTTCTATAACCATTTCTATTGTAACATCCCCGGTCGATTCATGCCAGACATCATAATCCGTAACCATAGCAAGTGTGGCATAGCAAATCTGTGCCTCTCTGGCAAGCTTTGCCTCTGGCATGACAGTCATACCAATAATGTCAAATCCAAGCTGTCGATATGTATTTGATTCGGCCCGGGTAGAAAACTGAGGACCTTCCATACAGATAGAGGTGCCTCCCTTATGAACACAGCATCCTGCATCCGTAGCTGTATCAAACAGGATTTGGCTCAATTCCGGACAAAATGGGTCAGCAAACCCAACATGAGCTACCACTCCGTTTCCAAAAAATGTGGAAACCCGATGTTTGGTATGATCAAATACTTGATCAGGAACAACCATATCTAATGGCCGCAACTCTTCTTTCAAACTCCCTACTGCACTAATACTGATAATCCATTCTACACCAATTGACTTTAAGGCATAAATATTTGCCCTGTAGTTTATCTCCGTAGGCATGATAGAATGCCCTCTTTTATGCCTTGCCAAAAAGGCTATCCTTTCACCATTAAGATTGCCAACGATTAATTCATCAGATGGTAAGCCAAAAGGTGTATCAACAATCATTGTCGTAACCTCTTCTAACCCATCCATTTGGTAAAGTCCACTACCTCCAATAATCCCAATCCTTATTTTTTCTTTCATTGATATTCCTCCTCGTATCTTCTAAAATTCAGGTAGTCTTAGTATATCATTTTTTATTAAAATTGTCAAATAAATTTTGGTCAATTCTTTCTTGTTGACTACAAGACACAATATTGCTATAATACATAGGATGGGTAAGAAAAGAACCATAGAGAGCATAACACAAACAAGTAGGAAAAATGGAAAAGTTTAAACATCCCTCCATATCCCTGTCAATACTTTTTTTTATTCAGCTATTTTTTTCAATAAATTTGTATGCCCTCCAACCACCTGCTTTATCTTCCGTTATTTCAGAACAAAAAATTACTTCAATTGACATTTCCGAACTCTTGCCTTTTTATGAAACACTTCCTCCTGATGAAAAAGAAGAACAGATAAGAGACTGGACGGTATATGGTTTGCTTGCAAAACTGAATCTTTCGGAAAAAAGCGTCAGAGAACTCTTGCAGGGGACAATGCCAATGAGATACCAGTATCTTAAAAATTCAGTTGATAATGAAATTTCACCCGGAAGAATAAAATATATCACGGATAAAGACTGTATTATGATCCTTTCAGAGGATAGATTAAATGATAAGTCGTTGATAGGCAGTATCCTTGATAAAAAATATTCTCATAATAATTACTGTCCTGAATTAGTCCATCTTTTCGGTTACAGAGTTGATTTCAACAGTGGTGTTATAACCGTTTCCTACAATAGGACAATACAGGCAACAACAATATTCAGCAAAGAATACAACTATTTTGAAAAGGAAGTCAGGAATGTAGAGGATTTTAAGTGTTTTATAAGCAACATTGATGATATTACCCTTGTTAAATGGAAAGAAAAAAGCATTGTGTTTGGCGGAAGAAAATATGAGGTAGCACCTCTGGCACCCGAAGAATCAATGAGGGCATTATCTCTCGAAGATATTGCCATACTTTACAAGGCATATAATGTTGTCATAACACCAGAGAAAGAGAAAAAACATAGGGATGATTATAATAACTTTATTAACCAGAAATATGTTGAGGTGCTTCGGCAGAATAGGCAATTAAAAAAGGCAGTTGAAAGGGGACAGGTCAAGAGGCTACAGATTATAGAAAAAATCTGCGGGCAGATACCCTATATGCAATTGAATGAGGAAGATATAGCTGTCGGCTTTTCTCTTGATCCGGGTCTGGATTACGGCAGTATCTCAGAGGATTTAATCAAGCTCTCGGCAAAAGATCCGGCATTTATTTCGCCGCAGGATATTGAAATGATAAGGTTTATAGATTCAAATAAGGAGTCAATTGCATTAGCTGCAAGAAATGTAAAGATGCCCAATAGCCTTGAGCCTGTTCTGGTTTTAATGAGGAAATACAATAATTCACAGAAGAACGACGAGAAACGATTCTGTGAGCTTCTAAAGCATATTGAACAGAAAAACTCTTATCAGACTGCAAGATATGATGGTAGATTACAGGGTAGCTCGCCTGGTATGATTTTATTTTACACTGACCTGATAGCAAAGTTATGGGCATTAGATTATAATTCAACTGCTCCGAGGAATAAAATAACAGGTTTCAGGACAATGTCTGAAATAAAAGTGCCTAAGCTGTACTGGGCTGATTTTAGAAGACTGTCAAAAACCCGCTTGTGGTTTGGCTTGCGACAGGAGAGTTTTGAGGTGTATGACCCCAAAATACTGTTTGAACCCATAGCCACAAAGGTCTATGCAGCGTCATCTGATCCGCTATTTCCGGGAAAGGAGACAATGCCTAATTTCCAGAGTGGTGAATTTTTGTCCTGGTGGGATCGCCATTATCTGGCAGTTGCTGATTATGAACCGCAGTTTCACAGACTTAACCAGATACAGAAATGGAGCTGCATTATGGTGATATTAAAGGAAAAGAAATTGCATACATTGGATTTTTTACATCAGGTACAGACCACACAACCATATGATTTTGAGGCATGGTATAAAAACACCGATTACTTAAAGATTAAAACTACCGTACCATTTTTGGACAAGAAAATATATAATAGAAGAACAGAATGCCTGTCTTTACTTTCTTCCCGTAATTATTCACTTATGGGACAGAGTCTTTTTCTGTCTGGTGGGGTGTCATTAGCATCAAAGAAGGATATACTCCAGAAATTGAAAAGAAAAACAATATCGCCGGTTGCGAAAAAAATCGCTGTTTCTCCAGCAGGAATGAAGAATATCACAGCAAAAACCACAAAGGTTCAGGAACCAGTAAGGGTTGAGCAGACAAGCAGACCAGAACCAGAAAAAAGGGTTGAAATCATAACGGAACAGAAAGAATTAAAATTAAATTGCAGGGTGAACAATATGGATTATGGAAATCTCTGTGTAGAGAAAAAAGAGGCTGTTGTAAAATTGAAATGGAACAAAAATACAGGTGTATTACTGAATGAACTTCTTGATAATCTGGTGAAAATACAGGAGACAAAACAATTGGGTTATAAAGACGAGAGAATTTTTGGTTTGTTGCGGGAAATAGAGGGTGCTATCAGGGTTGAAGAGGGGAGAATATATTTTTTGAAGATTAAAGATATGAAGACTGAGTGGATATATCTCAGCATAAATGAACAGGATATGGCATCTGTAGATTATCCTGCAAAAGCTGCGGGGACAGAGCCGGATTCAGATATTTTTTATGGCAAAGTGATAACAAATGAACAGGTTAGTAAGATTCTGGAGAAGAAGAATACGGTGAAAATATTGTAATTATTCAACCTGTACTCTCCTGTCATTCCGAACTATTGTAAGGAATCTTTGCAGAAAGATCCCTCAGTCGAGTACTCCTTCGGGATGACAGCTGCCCTGAGTTAAGGGCAAGTTTTCATTGACATAGTTAATAACTTGTGATAGAATATTCTTAGCTTAATTTTAGAGGTTAATTATGGAAAAAGTACTGATTAATTCTGATAAATATGATGGGCAATATATTGCTTATGGTAAGTGCAGAGGATAATGCTATTGTTGGCTCTGGAATCCTAAGAAAGAGATGGCATATATATTATGTTGTAAATTCTGCTTTCAAGGTTTGACCCCAGCAGAAGATAAGAAGCAATATAAGGGAGTCAAGAGTAATGTACAAAATCAACCATATTAAAATTGGTGGCTTTAGGCGGCTGAAGGACATTGACCTGCCGGTCAGACCATTTATGGTGCTTATTGGTGCAAATGGCGTTGGGAAAACATCTTTACTCGACAGGTTGTTACGGAACTAAAATTGTCGTAGGGACAGAGCCTGCCCCTGCGAAGGCAGGGGGATCATCCCTGTCCGTAAAACGCACCAAACGGTCACAAATGCAACGAATAATCAACAGACGGACACCCACAAGGAGGTAGCACCTCTGGCAGGGATGTCCCTACGGAATACGAACAACATATTGTACGCATCTCCTGTCAAATTCCCATTCCGTAACAGCCTGACGAATCATTGTTGACTTTCAATTTTCAGACATTAAAAAAATCGGCATGGTTCAAAATTGTTCACCGCAGAGTTACAAAGGCACAGAGGATTACAACCCCCTAACCCCCTTTTCTAAGGGGGAATTAGGGAAATGCAGCCATCCACTTGCCCACTCAATTTGTTACCCTGATTTGAACCATGCCAAAAAATCGCAATTTGTGACATAATTGAGTATAGTGGAAAAATGTGTAAGGAAAAAGGGACTGGATCACTTATCCCGCTAAAGCTGGTTAGCTATTTCGGGACACCACCCAGAATAAACTCAAATCGTGTCAATCTAAAGTTATTCAAATGAAATTTCACCATGCTTGCTTATATGTTTTTATATACTCCAACCACTTCTGTTCCAGATCGCCTATACAGGTAATATCAGGAGAATATGCAGCAGAAAGGCTATCATCCAAATTTTTACCATCCCTTAGATTTATCAGGAAGTTACGGAAAAATTTATCTGAGCCATAGTTGTCTATAAGATAGGTAACAATACTTAGTGTCTGGACATACCAGAGGTGGATATTTTCTATTTCCTTGCCCTTTGTAATATCTGTATTATCCAATGCCTCCAACGGAAAGTATTTTCCTTGCTTGATAATACCCAATAATCTCTGATATTCCAAATTATAAGCATGACAATATTTTGTCTCTACGAAGGTGGCAAACCCCTCATCTATCCATTTAGGCATAGCTTTATTTTCCATAAACGCATGAAGGATAAGATGACAGAGTTCATGAGGGATGACCGCTTCAAATAGATATTCTGTTTCCCAATAGGAGTGAATGGATCGGGTTTCAAAAATACTATAGCCTGAGGTTTGCGAGTTTCTTCCGGTTATCTTCTGGTAGTCTTGTGAGGTGTTATGGATATAAATATGCACCTTTCCTTTTTGCCAGAACCCAAAGTCACCTATGCCAATCTTTATGGGCATATCAACATACAACTCCATTTTTTGACCAAGGGCTTTTACCTCATCCTCCTTTTGCCCATAGATAATAAAGTGTTCGACTTCATAGGAAGGATAAAAAATTTTTTTATTAAATTTTGTTAGATCAGAAAACATATCACCAAATCCTGTGTTGCTACTTTCTAAAGGTGGGGCAGTATCGCTGGCAATTGTTTTAGCGGACTCAAGGTTTTTCTTTTCCATAAACTTATATCCCCACAACCCAAGACCAACAATAATAAGCAGGGTAAGGGCAACATCAAACCCAAGCCATTTTTTCCAATGTTTCCTTTCTGCTCTATATGGTTCATAAAAAGAAGAAGGTTCCCTATAATCACTGGCTCTCTTAAAAACCTCATGACAAAGGTTGCAATATAATGCCTCACTATCATTGTTATAACCACACTTAGGACATTCCATGTTTTTACCCTCAATAATTATTTAGCCACGAATGGTAACTATTCACCACAGAGGCACAGAGAAAGAAAAAGAATCCACAGATTCAGATTAAGATTTATCCACAGATTACACAGATTACACAGATTAAGATTTTTTTGTTTGTTGTGTTTCCATGTCCCTATCTTTACATCTGTGAAATCTGTGTAATCTGTGGATAGATTCTTCTCTGTGTCTCCGTGTCTCTGTGGTAAACAGTTATCCCTCAACACATCAGAAACACCAAAATACCCTTCTGGACATGAAGCCTGTTTTCAGCCTGTTCAAAGACAATAGAATTGGGTCCCTCAATAGCATCATTGGTTATTTCTTCCCCTCGATGAGCTGGCAGGCAATGCATAACAAGACAGTCTTTATTAGCCATTTCTATTAAGGCATTATTTATCTGATAATTATTGAAAAACTCTTTCCTTGTCTTTGTTTCCGCCTCTTGCCCCATACTTGTCCAGACATCGGCATAAAGCACATCAGCACCAAGGGCAGCCTGAGATGGCTCGCTGAATATCTCTATCCTGCTTCCTGTTTTTAAGGCAATATCTCTTGCCTTATCAAGGATAGATTGATTGGGGGGATAATTTAAGGGTGACGCTATAGAAATATTCATTCCCATAATTGCACAACCCACTATCAAGCTCTGGGCAACATTATTGCTTCCATCCCCAATATAGGCAAGGGTTACATCTACTACTGAACCCTTGTGTTTCCAGATAGTATAGATATCAGCCAATATCTGGCAGGGATGAAACAAATCTGAAAGCCCTGAGATGACAGGTACAGTAGCAAATTTCGCCAATATTTCCATATCCTCATGTGAGAATGTTCTGGCAACAATAGCCGAAGTATATCTGGAAAGCACTCGGGCAACATCAGGGATTGATTCCCTTACTCCCAATCCTACCTCTTCTGGGGATAAATAGATAGGCTGTCCACCCAACTGCCCTATCCCTACCTCAAAGGAAACCCTGGTTCTGGTTGAAGGCTTTTGAAATATCAAGGCAACAGACTTACCCTTTAATGGGGTATAATCCTCCATGGATATTTTTTTCTGGATAAGGGAATCTGTTATTTTGAATATCTTCCAAACATCCGTTGCTGTAATATCAAGCATGGTAATAATATCTTTGCGATGCATGATTACACCCCCTCGTTTCCTAAAAAATGCAATAGTACCCTATCGAGTATCTCGCAAGCCTCATCTATCTCTTCTCTGGTAATAATCAATGGCGGTATAAACCTCAACACATTTCCGGCAGTAGAGTTAATCAACAGCCCGTTTGTCAGGCATTCATTGACCACGGTTGCCCCATTTATCTTTAACGCCATGCCCACCATCAATCCCTTGCCTCTTACCCCATGGATAAGGGATGGATATTTTAATGACAACCCTTGCAACCTCTCCACAAAATACCTGCCCATTTGTTCCACAAGGGTACAGATATTATGTTCAAGGATATAATCAATAACAGCTATAGCCGCTGAGCATACAAGTGGTGTTGCCCCAAAGGTTGAGGCATGACTTCCGGGTGGAAGCAGGTCTGCCTTTTCCTTAAGTACAAGCATAGCCCCAATAGGCAATCCCCCGCCAAGCCCTTTAGCTAAGGTCATGACATCTGGAACAATACCATAGTGTTGATAGGCAAACATCATCCCTGTTCTGGCAATGCCTGTTTGTACCTCATCAAGCATAAGCAAGAGGTGTCGTTCATCACATATTAGCCGCAGTTCTTGAAGATAATTATCCGTTGGAATATTTACCCCACCCTCACCTTGTATGGGTTCTACCAGAATAGCACAAGTATTTTCATTAATTGCCTCTTTTACGGCAGATATGTTGTTAAACTCAACATATTTGAATCCAGGGACCAAAGGATCAAAATCCTTTCGAATCTTTTCCTGACCGGTTGCAGTCATCGTAGCCATGGTTCTGCCATGAAAGGAGTCAGTCATGGTAATTATTTCATACCTTCCGCCAGTTGACTTCCCAAACCTTCGTGCCAACTTTATGGCTGCCTCATTTGCCTCAGCCCCGCTATTGGCAAAAAATGCCTTGCCCCCAAAGGAAACCTCAGAAAGCTTTTTTGCCAACTCCAATTGAGGGATTGTATAATAAAGGTTAGAGGTATGGATTAGCTCAGGTGCCTGTTTATTCAAGGCATCTACTACACACGGATGAGCATGTCCTAAGGAGTTAACAGCCACACCAGCAACAAGATCAAGGTATCCCCTGCCTTCTATATCCCAAACCCGACAACCTTGTCCCTTTACCATAACAACAGGGAATCGATTATAGGTGGGGACAACGAATCGTTTGTAGTCTTCCATTATTTGATCAGTAGTCATCTTACCACCTCCGTCCCAATCCCTGCATTTGTAAGAAGTTCCAAAAGAAGGGCATGTGGTATGCGGCCATCAATGATATGAGCCTTACCAACCCCTGACGATACAGCCTCTTTAACCGCTTCTACCTTAGGAATCATTCCACCGCTTACAACCCCTGTTTTTATCAAATTATCAATCTCATTGACTCGTACCGTAGGAATCAGGGAATCCATATCATTGGCATCCCTTAATATCCCTGGTGTATCTGTAAGGAATATAAATTTATATGCATTTAAGGCAACAGCAATGGCTGCGGCTGAGGTATCGGCATTAATATTATACTTTTTGTTATTTTCACCTATTCCAACCGGGGCAATTACCGGAATAAATCCTGCCTCGTCTAAGGTATTAATTATTTGTGGGTTTATAGCCTGAACCTCTCCCACCAACCCCAGGTTTTCATGGAGTTTTCTTGCTTCAATCATTGTCCCATCAGTACCACTCAAGCCAACGGCATTGCCACCATGGTGATTAATCAAGGCAACAATCTCCTTGTTTATTTTTCCGCTAAGGACCATCTCCACAATTTCCATAGTTTCTTCATCTGTAACTCGCTTGCCGTCAATAAATTCCGACGATTTACCCATCTTTTTCATGATATGAGTAATCTCTGGACCACCACCATGAACCACAATTGGCCTCATGCCTACGAATTTTAATAAAACAATATCCTGAGCAAATGAGTGTTTCAAAGACTCATCCGTCATGGCTGCCCCACCATACTTTATTACCATGGTTTTCCCATAAAACTCCTTTATGTACGGCAATGCTTCAATTAATGTATTTATTCGTAAGATTAAGTCTTTCATAATGCTTTATATGATACACTAATTTTTTTAGAAAGTCAACAACATTTTTTCTTGAAGTTCAATAGTTGCGAACCTTATACCTGTCCACACAGTGTCTAATAATTGGACATTAATAGACACATGTGTCTATTAATGAACACTTTTCAAACATCCCCGCCTGAAAAAACAACATAACATGTGGTAAAATAATAGCTTATGAATAATTACAATTATTTGTGAATTTCTGTAACTACATGATATAACTATTCTTAGTACGCAAACCATCATCCTTCTTTGCTTGCTCTGGTATGAAAATTGCTATTACTATCATAAGTAAGGGGATAGGTGTGTAAAAACACAGCTATCCCCTTGATGGTGTAATCCAATGCTATTTTATATAGCAAAAACAATGCCAGAGGAGAAAAATTTTGTTAATCTCTGTAACCATTGGCAGTTATGGCTATTTGCCGTAATATTTAATCGTCAGGAGGTGTACCATACAGTACGGATAATCTTTTTTCAGGTACACAATCATTGGTGAGGTAATTATGAGAAATGTGTTAGCGATATTCATCGCAATTATCTTTTCATTTAATACCATGGCTTATGCCCGGGAGCTGAAGGGTGTGGTGTCTGGTAATGCTAATGATGTTTATTCTGCCACATTTAAGTTTTCCGCAGATAATACCGATCAACAGCTATTAAAAAAAGATAATAGCCCCCTTAATTCTGATGATGTCTGCTCCTATTATAATACAATTGATGGCATGAAAATATTCGTTGATGGCATAGATATTGCTTCAAGCAAGTATTCGTATCCCAAGAAGATCATGGGGCTGGACCTTTCGGATGTGGCTGGTTGGCCAAGGATAAATATCCCAGCCGGGTGTGTTGGTATTGACCCAAAATTGGGCAGGTTCAAGTTTTCAGAGGGGAATAATGACTCGCCAACCCTGCTTTCTACCTTTGATACCTATGATGTCAGCTATGGGGTGTCTGTGGTTGATACCGTTGCCTTTGTTGCCTCATTTCGCTCAGGATTATATGCCCTTGATGTTACTAACCCTAAAAAACCATTATTAATCAATAATTATAACACCACTGGCTGGGCATATGAGGTTTGCGTCAGAAATAATTATGCCTTTGTGGCTGATGCGTATTCTGGCTTGCAGATAATCGATGTTTCCAATCCCAAGAATCTTACCCTTGTTGGCAATTGTGCTACCAATGGTTGGGCATACGATATTTTCGTTGAGGGCAGGTATGCTTATCTGGCTGATTATCGATTAGGACTACAAATAATAGATGTACAGAATCCAGCAAAGCCTGAGATTGTGGGTAATTGTCGGACAGATAGCACGGCTTATGGTGTCTGGGTTTCAGGACAATATGCCTATCTGGCTGATGGGTTAAGTGGATTGAGGATTATAGATGTATCAAATCCTGATAGCCCAAGATTAGTCAGCACCTATGATACTAAGGGTAAGGCTTATGATGTTCAGGTTGTGGGTAAATATGCTTTTGTGGCTGATGGTCAGTGTAGCGGGTTACAGATAATCGATGTTTCCAATCCGGCTGCCCCAAAGCTGGTTGGCTGTTGTACTACACCAGGGATAGCAAGTAAGATTCATGTCTTGGATGGATATGCGTATATAGCTGATGGACAGAATAGCGGATTGCAGATAATAAATGTTTCGGATGTAAATAATCCCATTATTGTGGCAAGTTGCAAGACATCGGGCAAGGCTTATGGGATATTTCTTTCCGGCAAGAATGCCTTTGTGGCTGATGGCTCTAATGGATTACATATAATTGATGTCCCTCACCCATGTGAGGCACCAAAGGGTAAGGTGACTGTTGATTGCTTACTTGCCAGCAATGCGGATTTTAGTATTGACTCTACCCCTCCTGTTGTTACAGGTGTCTTTCCATCCAACAAATTAGCTGCCGTACCTGTTGATACGGATGTGGTTATAAATTTCAGCGAGATAATGAATCCTTCTTTGACTGAGGCATCATTTGGTATTTCACCTGATCCAGGGACAAGGGCATATAAATGGAGTAATGATGGCAAAACGATAACAATTGATTTGCAACGATTTAGTTATGATAGCCTGTACAATTGCGTGGTAACAACTCAGTCAGTTGACCTGTGTGGTAATCATTTACCTCAAAGCTATACATGGTCATTTTATACAGAAAAACAGGCTACGACAACATTGCAGTCTACGCTTTTTTCACCTACCCCCGCAGGTGGGAACGAGTATGATATTACCTGGCAGATAACCGGCGGGAAACCACCATATCTTATTGATCTATATTATTCTACAGATGGTGGAAAGGTTTATCTCCCTATCACTCAAAATACAATCGGAACCTCATACCGCTGGAGGGTGCCTCAGGTAAATTTTAATGATGTTAAACTCAAGGTGGTAGCTATTGATGCCTCAGGTGCTCAGGTAAATAGCGTTAATCAGATAGACTCGTTGCCACCACAAGTAGTACAAACCATACCAGCAAACAATGCGATAGATGTTGCCTCAAACATTGGGACAATAACCGTGGTCTTTAACGAGGGGATGAACCACAGCCAGACACAGGATTCGTTTACTCTGAATAATGGTGTAATAATCAAGGCTTGTCATTCTATTGTGGACAAGAGTCCAGGAACGACTACTAATATCACGAGTTTAATAATAAATGGGTATGAATGGAATGCGGCTAATACCATACTGAAAATAGGTGTAAATGGCCTGCAGCCAGATACTGAATATGCGTGTATGATTAGCAATCAGGCAAGGGATATTGTTGGGAATACATTGACAACAGCCTATAAGTGGAACTTTAAGACAATGTACGAGAATGGCTTAATAATGGCATCATTGTTTCAGCCAGATGGTATATTATGCCTTGTTGGCGGGAGCAGTCAATCCGTCCAGTGGCAGGTATCAGGCGGTACGCCACCCTATAGCACAGAATTGTATTATACCACAGGCTCTGGCACATGGGTGTCAATAGCGAGTGCCGTTGTATCACCGTATAAATGGACAGTACCAGTAGTAAACTCAGAGGATGGACAGCTGAAACTATTGGTTACAGATGCTCAAGGGACCTGTATTAAGGCAGTAAGTAATATGTTTGGAATAGATTCCATTCCACCGACTGTAGCAAGTAGCATACCAGCAAAAAATATGGCAGATGTTGATATTGCTACCAATATTACCATTGATTTCTCTGAGAAGATGAATACCAGCAAGACACAAGAGGCATTTGTTATCAGCCCTGACCCGGGTATTAGTGGTTATTGCTGGAGCAACGGCTCAAAGACGCTTACGATAGAGTTTATGGGTACGCTGAGTTACAATACGACATATACTTGTATGATCTCAAATAATGTCAGGGAGTTCTGTGCCGGAAACCAATTAGCAGGTAGTTTTACATGGTCATTTACGACCAGAAAGGTGTGTCAGTCGCTTCAGGCTACCCTTATCTCCCTTAATGGTGGTCAGTGCCTTGCTGGTGGGAGGGTGTATGACATTGTATGGTCTGTGTCTGGTGGGAATATGCCGTATACAGCTGCTCTGTATTACACTACTGGCTCTGGTACATGGGTGTCAATAGCAGGTAATGCTGTATCACCGTACAACTGGTCAGTACCCATGCTCAACTCAGAGGGTGTACAGATAAAAATAGTGATTAAGGATACTCAGGGGGTATGTATTGAGACAGTAAGCAATATCATGAAAGTGGATTCAACCCCACCAGCTGTAATCAATATCCTGCCGATAAATAATGTCATAGATGTCAGCCGAAATACGACCATTGTCATCAACTTCAGCGAGGAGATGAATATTACTGAGACGCAAAATTCATTTGTCATTATACCCAACCCGGGAAGTATAACATACACATGGAGCAATGGAACGAGTACACTGATAATTAAGACAGCCGAGCTTAATTACGATACCCGATACACCTGCATGATAACCATCCAGGCAAAGGATACCTGTGCTGGCAACCCATTGGCTCAAGCATACAAGTGGACATTCAAGACAAAGCAGGACATATCACCACTTAAGGTGGCATTAGTTCAGCCGCAAGGGTTGGTATGCGTTGCTGGTGGCAGTCAGCAATATATTGAATGGCAGATAAGCGGTGGGCTTTCTTCGTATACTTCAGCTGTGTATTACACGGTTGGCTCTGGCACATGGGTGTTGATTGCCAACAATGTGGTTTCACCCTACAGATGGTCAATTCCCCAGCTCAACTCTGAGGCTGTGCGGGTCAAGGTTGTGGTCAAGGACAATCTGGGTGTGGTGGTCGAGGATGTGAGTGGTGTGTTCGAGATAGACTCGATACCGCCGTCTGTGATTGAAACCATGCCGGCAAATGCTGCCATTAGTGTTGGACTGGCAACAAACATCACCATCAATTTCTCTGAGGAGATGAATATAGCCAGGACGCAGCAGGCATTTGTCATCAGTCCAAATCCAGGTATTCTCAGCTATCGTTGGAGCAATGGCACAAAAACACTGACCGTGGAATTGAACAGTCTGGCATACAACACCAGATACGACTGTGTCCTCACTGCTGAGGCCCGTGATACCTGTGCTGGCAATCAGCTACCCACCAACTATACATGGTCATTTACCACTCAGGAAAAGGAGATACCGCTTAGTATTGACCTCATCAAGCCTGACAATAACCTCAAATGCCTTGCTGGCGGGGCAGTATACGACATCTGCTGGGCTGTCTCAGGTGGTAAATTACCATATGATACGAGGATCTTCTATGCCCTCGGCTCAACCACATGGACATGCATCACGGCAGGACAGATCCAATCACCCTACACATGGATTGTACCCAAGGCTGACACCATGAATGCCCAGATAAAGGTAATGGTTATCGATGCAGCTGGCAGGGAGATTTCTGATATATCCGAAAAATTTGAAATCGACTCCACACCGCCAACCGTAGCAAGCGTTACCCCGGCAAATGGTTTAACCGATGTGGATATCAGCAGTGATATGATTATCGAGTTCAGCGAGGAGATGAACCATCTTACCCAGGATGCTTTTTCTATATTGCCACATCCGGGTGTGTATGGATTTAGCTGGAGCGATGATGGGAAGAGGTTGAGCATTGACCTTGGCACGCTTTCATACAATACCACCTATATCTGCATGGTTTCAAGGTGTGCCCATGATAATTGTAGCAGCAACCATATGACCAATAATTTTGTCTGGTCGTTTAATACAAGGAAGGTTTTCCAACCGCTTCAAACTACGGTGATCTCGCCTAACGGCGGAGGGTGTCTTGCCGGCGACAGGCAGTACGACATCAGCTGGACAGTATCCGGCGGTGTAGGGGCAGGGCTTGTCCCTGCCCATTCAGCAAGCCTGTACTACTGCCTCGGCTCAAACACTCAGACACTAATTGCCGACAATGTCAAGCAGTCACCATACAAATGGCTTGTGCCCATGATAAACTCCATGGATGCAAGGGTAAAGGTTGTGGTGACAGACAGTAGTGGTGCTCAGGCGAGCGACATGAGTGATGCATCATTTGAGATTGACTCTATCCCGCCACAGATAATCAGCGTTCAGTCAGCAGATGGCAAGGTAAATGTAGCCACCAATACCACCATTGTGGTCACCTTTAGTGAGGAGATGAATACTGCTGAGTGTGAGAAGGCATTTATGATTATTCCTAAGATTGGGGTAAAGGGATACACATGGAATGGCAGCCATTCCACCATGACTGTTACCCTTGACAGCCTCAATTATGATACCCA
>JAZDHC010000077.1:0-8066 GCA_043806395.1 Candidatus Desantisiibacteriota bacterium
TCGTAGGGGCGAACCTATGTGTTCGCCCAATTATTTGGGTAGACACACAGGTCTACCCCTACGGTTCACCTTCACGCCTTGCTCTTCTTGATTAATCCTCACCGAAAATTCACAATTTATGCCCTCGCTGAGTATAATATCCTTAAGGGGTGGGGCAGTTTTAGAATGGAATCTACATTCAGGGAGATATATTATGAGATATCAGTCATTATCAATTGAAAACTTCAGAGGGATAATAAATCTTGAAATCACTGATATGAAGCGTGTCAACCTGCTTGTGGGAAGAAACAATTGTGGAAAAACATCGGTTTTGGAAGCAGTATTTTTACTTTCAGGCATGTCTAACCCACAGTTACCGATAAATATCCATAATTTCCGTGATCTTGTCCTTGCAAGTGATGAAGATTTTAGTTATATGTTCAGAAATCTTGATTTTTCTGTACCAATTAGTATTATGGGGAATATTGACAACTGTAAGCGAAATTTATCAATAACGCCTTTATATGTTGATTACTCTCCTCAACAATCCAAAAAATCGAAACAGAAAGAAATAATCAATCAACAAGAGAATATTACTGTTTCAACCTCATTTGCAAGGCTTGTGGAAGGAATTAACTTAGTATTTAAAAACCACCAGAACCAGAAATTTCAAGGACAAATCAGTTTGAAAGAAAGTAAGATGTTGGTTGCGGATAATTACAAAGAAGACTTGAAGTGTTCGTATCTGAATCCTAAAACAATCATGGTGCAAATTGATAAACGAATGGAAGGTTTGCTGATTCAAAAGAAGCTGGATACTGTTATATCTGTTTTGAAGAATATAGAGCCGAAAGTGATGGATATTCGCATGGGCGCAAATGGAATGATTTATGTAGATGTTGGAGCCAATAATCTTCTGCCGTTAAACATCATGGGCGACGGAATGCGGCTTATTCTGGCTATGATGGCTGCCATTGCAGACATGAAAAATGGGGTTTTATTGGTAGATGAGATAGAAAACGGATTACACTATACTTCCTTATCTGTAATGTGGAAAGCAATTTTTGCTGCATGCAAAGAATACAATGTTCAACTTATTGCAACTACGCATTCCTACGAATGTATCGAAGCCTTTTCAAATGTCTATGATAAGATTGAATCGGAGGGCGACACTATCCGTCTTTACCGCATAGATAAAGAAGAGGAAAAACATAAAGCCTTCATATATGCTCCGCAAGTACTTAAAGTCGGTATCGAAAAAGAATTTGAGGTGCGGTGATGAATGCAAACATTAAAATCGAATCCATCCGCTTACTTGCGGTTGAGGGCAAAGATGAGTGTGAATTTTTTAAAGCTTTATTGAAGCACCTTCTTATAAGGGATGTTCAGGTAGTTGATATTGGAGGAAAGGATAAATTTCCTACAGAGTTTCTGCTTCTATACAATCTGGAAGGATTTGGAAAAATCGAAAAACTTGGCTTTATACGAGACGCAGAAGAAAATCCTGCAAAATCAGCCTTTGATAGTATATGCGGCTTACTAAAAAAATATAAATTGCCAATTCCAGTGGGTGTTGGCAAAATAAGGAATGATTGTTATCCGCATATCGGAATCTTTATAATGCCTGATAATTATGGTAAAGGAATGCTGGAACATCTTTGCCTGAAAGCAATTGAGTCGTTACCTCAATATGGTTGCGTTGATGGCTTTATCGATTGTGTTACAAAATACCAATCTCAAGAAGAAAAAGAAATCTTCAAGGAGTCAAAGGCAAGGGTTCAGTCTTATCTTGCGTCGCGTTCACCTATTGTTACTTCTCTGGGGCTTGGTACACAAAAGGGGTACTGGAACCTTGAGCATTCCTGCTTTAATGATATTAAGAACTTTCTTAATGCAATGTTTATCGTGGAGATTCATTAGTGCCATTCCCAACTGAACACAAAACCATCCAATCCTGCATCCTGAAATATATCCAGAAAATCGGCTGGATTATCCCTCTCGCCGTACTATCAGTACTTGTTCTCATCTATTTTTACAAGGCTGCCATGCTTGGTGGGGTATTTATTACTGGTGATATGACTACCAGTGATCTTTGCAACTTGAACTTTCCAACTCGTGGTTTTTTAGACAGATGCTTGCAACATGGATTCTGGCCATTATGGACACCTGATATTTATTGTGGTTTTCCGGTATTTGCTGAGGGGGAAATGGGTGGATTATATCCAATCAGCCTTCTGCTCTTTGGTTTGTTTCCTGATTGGATTGCATATAACTACTTGATTATCTTGAATTTTATACTTTGTGGCACATTCTTTTTTATCTATGCCAGAACCATTGGGCTAACCACATTCCCTTCATTTATTGGTGCAATTGCCTTTACCTTTTGCGGCTTTTTTGTAACACATCTCAAACATGCAAACCTTATTACTGCCTCATGTTGGCTGCCGCTTTTGTTTTTTTGTATAGAAAAATTCCTGCGGGATAAAAGGCTTATCTGGACTATTCCCGGTGGATTAGTCTTTGCCTGTCAGATTCTTGCCGGACATTTTCAGATGGCATACTATTCCATGCTCGGAGCAGGATTTTATCTCTTGTTTCGTATTTGTTCGCAGGTTTATACCGCATACCGTATCCGTCCAGAAATAATATCCAAGAAAAAGAAACATCAGCCTCAACGACAAAAATGGATAACAAATGACATTGTTAAATACGCAAGTGGCTTTGTCTTAATTGGTATTATTGGTGTTGGTCTCTCGGCTATCCAGCTTTTGCCTACCTATGAATTCACCGGACTGGCTACCAGGGCAAGTGGGCTTTCATTTCAAGACGCTGTTGCCTGGCCATATTTACCAGAAAATCTTATTACCCTGCTATTCCCATACTATTATGGTGACCCTGCTCAGGCTACATACCAGCGGGATATTGGTGGACAGATGACCCTGTTTTGGGAAAACTGCGGGTATGTCGGGATTTTACCTTTATTTCTTGGAATATTTGGTTTCTGTGTTTATTGTACTCGCAATAGCTTTGTCAGGCTGTTTGGATTAATGGCAACCCTTTCCCTGCTTCTTACCCTTGGCAAATACACCCCTTTATTTGAATTGCTCTGGGAATGTATGCCAGGATTAAAGTTCTTCCGTTTTCCCAATCGCTTTCTTTTGCTGTTTGACTTCTCTATCCTTATTCTGGCAGGATTTGGCATTTCGTTTTTGATGGAAAGAATTAAGACATTCAAGACTAAAAGGGTGATTCAATTCGTTATTTGTTCTTTGGTTGTCTTAGATCTGTTCAGCTTTGGCATGAGGCATAATCCAACCATATCCCCAAAAACATGGCTATCTGAACCTTCCAGTGTCCAGTTCCTCAAGAAGGATACGACAATGTATCGGATATACAGCTTTGGTGGAGATGAGTCATGGAGCATGGTTCATGCCATGTCTAAGGGATGGAAGGGTGATTTGGGATTATATACGGCTCATCGTGGGGTATTGCAGCCAAATTCAAACATGGATTATGGTATTTCGTCCTCTGATGGCTATCCAGCCTTTGCACCTCAAAGATTGGTAACAATCCATGGGTTTTATCGCAGCATGGATAATATTTCACTCTACAAACACTCCATGGATGATCCATTGGGGTTTGCCGTACCAAAGCCACAGTTCACCAAACTCCTTGGCATACAAAATGTAAAATATATTATCACCTTCTGGGAGTTGAAAAGCCCTGATCTGATTGAGGTGCATCAAACAAAATTCAAGGGGGATATGCCTCCACTCCGGGTATACGAAAACAAGGCAATTATCCCTCGATTATTATGTGTGCCATCCTCAGAGGTAATTACAGATGAGGCAGCTATTCTTAGCAGATTATCTTCCCCTGATTTTGACCCATACACCACGGTTATTCTGGAAAAAACGCCGCAACATCAAGGCTCAAAAAATACTGTAGCGGATGCTGTAGCGGATGGCTTCAGCCTTCCATCTTCTACGGCTCAATTCACAACCTATCATCCATCAGAAGTAACTATCCATGCCAGAATGAATGAGAATGGTTTTCTGGTACTTGGTGACACATGGTATCCTGGATGGAAGGCATTTGTAGACAAAAAAGAGGCGGAAATCTATCGGGCAAACTTTATCTTCCGGGCAGTTAGCCTGACAAAGGGTGAACACAACATCAGATTTGTCTATGCCCCAATGTCTTTTAACCTTGGCTATTGGATAAGTATTATTTCTCTTGGATTAGTAATGTTGATTGTAGTTATTTATCGCAGAAAACGATGAGAATGTGGAAAAATCAACAGCTACTTACCCTTAACCACCTTCACCCAAACTTCAAAAAGGTCATAAGCCCACTCAGGATAGCTACTATCCCTACCCCCATCCCAAACATCCACTTAGTTTGATTGCTAATCTGGCTATGAATGACTGAAATGCTTTGGTATATATCCACAAACCGTTCATCCATCTTCTCAAACCGTTCATCCACCTTTTCAAATCGTGCATCCATTAATTGTCCCATCTTCTCAAACCGTACATCTACCTTCTCGAATTGTGTATCCATCTTCTGCTCTAAACTTGCAAGTCCTTGTTTAAGTTCTATGTCAAGATGGGCGATGTGGTTATACTGGGAAAGCAACAAAAGAGGGATAACATTTTCTACACTTAAATCCTTATGCTTAATAATCCTTTCCTTTGCAATGGATGCGGTTTCAGCTAATACATCCAATAAAATTTCATCACCCTCTCGCTGTAACTCTTCTCTTATGGTAGTCATCTTTTTCACCTCCATCTTACGGCATTTCAATAATTGTAATATAACATATATATTGGTAGATGTCAATAGAAAAATATCGAAGGCTATCAGAAGACAAGAAAAGGCACAGACAAACCAACACGATTGTCTGTGCCTGACCCAATAAGGAAAATGAGGACGGAAAATCAATTAAAAATTATGAATTAAAAAATTGTTCGATTCCATCAATTCATAATTCATAATTGCTTGGGGCGGAAGGGTGTCCCGCCCCAAGCTGAAACGATTATCCTTCTTCTATCTCACTTATTGCAAGACCTGTAATTTTAGCAATGTTCTCTATTTTCATCCCAAGTTTAATCATATTTTTCGCTATTTCTCTTTTCTCTTCTTCTCTGCCTTCTTCTCTGCCTTCTTCTCTGCCTTTTTCCATGCCTTTTTCCATTCCTTTTTCCATTCCTTTTTCCATTCCTTTTTCCATTCCTTCTTTTCTCCCTTTTTTCTCCCCTTGCACAAAGGTAGATTCATAAAAGCTGGCTCTATCATGTAAGGACTCCAAATAATATCCATAGGATAGTTGTTCTTCTTCAGGCAACTTCATTACATCTAACTTCTTTTTTGCCGATTTCAGCCCTTTTGCTGTAAAATTATCCTCTATAATCTCATTCTTTAAGAAATATATCCATTCATCCAGACTATCCTTGGCAAGATCATTAAATTGATTTACTTTTATTAAATAATACTCAGGGAAAAGCTCGCACATCTGCTCTTTTTTGAATTCTTCCCGTTGTTTTGTGTTTAACCTCAGCTCTTCATGATTATGAATGCCTATCAACTTTGTTGTACCATGATATATATAATCCTCTCCTTGTCCTAAATCAAAATACAATATGCTTATGGATATTACTTTTTTGATTTTACTGTATGACACAGATTGTTTTATGTATTCTGTTATTACCTTTGCTGTCCCATATATTAACCGTTGTATATAATCTAATTGATCTTCTATCTGAACCTCTATTATTATCATTTCTCCCTTGCTGTTTTCTACCAGCAAATCAACCCGGTTAAACTTATCATCTGCTGTTTCCTTATTCCCTTCACTCTCTAATATATTCTTTATGCGTATGTCTTCCTTAAGCAATTCACTTAAAAACCCTTCCAACACATCAAAATTAGCCTTACTCCTTAACAACTTCTTTGCCGCCCAATCAAATCTTATCAATCTTTTCATTTTATCTCCTTGCTCTTGTGAGCCAAATACTTTTTTGAAAGTGTAAAAATACTTATCCTGTTTTCTTACCCCCATTTAATTGTATTCTTTCATAGCATTCCCGCGGTTCTCAACACCTCTGCAAAGCGTGGTTCTTTCTTTGCATATTCCCTGAGTACATCCCAAACAACAGCCTTGTCCCTTTCCAATTCCTTTGCTTGTCTGACAACTGGGGCAATTGCTGTTCGTCTATCCCATAAGATAAACCCTATAAGGGCAACCATCCCCGCAAGGATAACATGCATTAATCCCATCATATCACTCATTCTGTTGTTCATATCACTCATTCTGTTGTTCATATCATTGTTCATATCGTCTATCCTTTTATCCATAGCCTTTAGTGCCTCTTCCATCTTTGTTTCCAATTTCCCAACCTGTATCTTCAACCCTGTAATCTCAGTAATGACTTCCCTATTACTAACATCTTGAGCTACGGCAAATGAAGGACTTATGGAAATAAATATTATCAGGCTGATAAGAATTAACACTTTCATTAGTGCACCTCCATCTTAAGATATTTCAATAATTGTAATATAACATATATATTGGTAGATGTCAATAAGAAATATCAGAAGGCTATCACAAAACAAGACCTCGTGAATTTGTGCAATAATGTATGATATTTTTGGACATATTCGTAGAGACACAAAGGAATAGCACACCTCATGTAAGGGCAGACCTGTGTGTCTGCCCTCCAACTCTCAAAAAGATTACAACCCACTAACCCCCTTTTCTAAGGGGGAATTAGGGAAATGCAGTCCCCTCTTGAGAGGGGTGTCTGCTACTTGCAGAGGAGGGTGTGTTATTTCCCATTCGCTTGCCCGGTTTGTTGCCATGATTTGAATCATAAGGGGGTCAGGGGGTTGTTAGATTATCCAACGATTGGCATAAGGGTGAATGTCAATGTGTTTGTATATTCGCCCTCTGTGTATCTGGACAAGTTAACAATACCAAGGTTGATAACTATCAAACATGGTGCCCTTGTTGATATCTTGACCTCAAAGGAGTGCTGTGCCTGAATAACACTGAGATTTTTCTTGACAAAAATTCTTTTAGCTGATAAAATAAATATTGAGGAGTAAAAATGGATGTGATAATCTCAAAAAATAATATCCCTATCAGGCTTACAATAGAAAGGTGGCTGCATATTGTTGAGATGCATGATGATATGGCAGGCTATTACGACTATGTACTGAATGCAATTGAAGATCCAGAGTATATTATAAGAGGTTATAAGGAGGCAATTATTGCCTTAAAAGAGATGAGAAAAGGTAAGTTTTTAGCCGTTGTGTATAAAGAACTTAGTGAAAAGGATGGTTTTATAATTACAGCATATTTTAGGCATGGTTCAAAGCTGTTCATCACAAGGTCACAGATAGTACAGAGAATTACAACCCCCTAACCCCCTTTATTAAGGGGGAATTAGGAAAATATACCACCCCAATTTGTTACCCTGTTTTGAACCATGCCATATTTTACAACCAAAGTAAAACTGCAGGAGGAGACAATCATATGGCAAAAGGAATAATATCGCGGGAAGTTATGGAAGAGTTTTCTCAAATAACCCCGCATCTTCTAAAACTCCCTGTCTCTAAAATGTGGATAGATTATGATAAGGAAGCGGATGTCCTTTATATAAGCCTTAGAAAACCCCAAAAGGCAACAGATTCAGAGATGTTAGATAATGGCATTTTGCTCAGATATAAGGGTGATGAGGTTGTGGGGATTACTGTGCTGGAAGCATCTATGAGGAGATAGAGTATCCCCTCTCAAGAAAGATGAACGCTACTGCCGGACAGGGTGTGTTCCTTCGTGTCATCTCTGCAACCTTTGCGATGGATATCTTCTGACAAGAAAAGGCACAGACAAACCAACACGATTGTCTGTGCCTGACCCAATAAGGAAAATGAGGACGGAATGAATATCAGGTGGGTAAGCTGAAGGCTGAAGTGTATTCATAATATGATTTACACTTAACGGCTTTTCCCTTGAAAGCCTGCTGCCTTCAGTTTAACTACCTGATATATTATCGGGGCGAGAAGGGTGTCTCGCCCCGAAGTGA
>JAZDHC010000078.1:0-3934 GCA_043806395.1 Candidatus Desantisiibacteriota bacterium
TGGAATAAAATAATTTTGTCATTTGTGATATTGCACAGAAGATCAAGTTTATCATAACATGCTTTATATTGCAAAAGGTATTTTATTCCAGTCCCTAAGCAGCTACAAATGTGTTTGAAATAACAATAGCTGAGTAGTTACTAAAATTGCTGGGTATTCTATGATATTCTGTGGTAATTATTATTTGTTCTTTCCACTCACGATAGTTGAGTAGTTACTGATATGGTTATAAAGGAGGAAATTTGTAATGAAAGATACACTAAAATCAAAAATGTTTATACGGATTATTCTCATTAGTCTTGGTATCATTCTGTATTTCAGTAAACCTGCCTATGCATATATGGATCCAAGCTCAGGCAGTATGTTTGTACAGCTGTTGCTTGCTGGTTTGGCAAGTTTAGCGATAATGGGCAAGTGTTACTGGAGACAGATTAAGTTATTTTTTCGAAATTTGTTTTTCCGAAATCGTAACCAAGACAACAATGATAAATAAAAGGACGGAATTATTATGATTAAAAAGGTTTTGGACCCGGGTTCGTTTCGTGATCCCAGTGGGCAGATTTATATCTATGATGGACGGATTTTTCGTACTGTTATGCCCTGTGCGACTGCTGATTTTGAGTATGTTGAATCAAGCGGGCTTATTAAACAGCTTGAAGAAGAAGGTCTGATTGTTGAATCCAAGCAGGTCGATCCAGTAGTGATAGGAGAAAATGCCACGGGGACGAGCTATGTACTTGAGCATCCAAGAATACCGTTTATTTCCTATCCTTATGAATGGTCTTTCCCGGCAATCAAAGCTGCCAGCCTGATGCATATAGATATTCACCTTAAGGCACTTAATAAAGGGTGTACACTTTCCGATGCCTCAGCCTATAATATGCAATTTATTGGACCAAATCCAATTTTTATTGATAGGCTTTCTTTTCGGCGTTACAGAGAAGGTGAGTTCTGGTTGGGGCATAACCAGTTTTGTGAGCAGTTCCTAAACCCATTGCTGTTACGCTCGCTCTTCGGTGTTATTCATAACTCATGGTACCGAGGCACACAAGAAGGTATTGCCTCTGAGGATTTGGTGCGTCTTTTACCATGGAGTCGCAAAATTTCATGGAGAATTTTGACTAATCTCGTTCTCCCTGTGACCTTTCAAAAAAAGGCTACCAAGGAGAAACTTACAGAACAAGCGAAGTCTTATGAAAAACAGAAATTGCCTCTTGTTATGTTCCGACATATGTTAGAAAATTTAAAGGAATGGATCACAGGCTTGAAACCCGCAGATACAGGGAACACTACCTGGGGTGACTATGCCAGAACACATAGTTATTCCTCTAAAGAGGCAGAATGTAAACGCCAATTTGTTTCTAACTTTATCAAGTGTGTTCAACCCAAGATGGTTTGGGATCTTGGTTGTAATACGGGTGATTACTCTACCACTGCACTTGAAGCAGGTGCGGAAAATGTAATTGGTTTTGATTACGACCAAAAAGCATTAGAGATTGCCTTTTCCCGGGCGAAAGAAGAAAAACTTGCCTATTTACCACTATTTCTTGATGCTGCTAATCCAACGCCAGATCAGGGATGGTCTCAAATAGAAAGACAAGGCTTGAGTGCACGCTCAAGAGCGGATGCTGTGCTGGCATTAGCTTTTACACATCATCTGGCTATTGGACGAAATATTCCGTTGCCCAAATTGTTAAAGTGGTTGACAGATTTAGCTCCTCATGGCGTCGTTGAGTTTGTGCCTAAATCCGACCCGATGGTTCAACACATGTTGCGACTCAGAGAGGATATTTTTGAAGATTACACAGAAAAACGGTTTCTTTCGTGCATAGAAGCAGTAACAAATATCATTGAAACAGAAGTAGTCTCTTCTTCTGGACGGCGTCTTATTAGGTACTCTCGATAACAAGGAATTTTATTATGATTCAAAAATCGTATTATAGGGTTCGTGATTTTCTCATAATTCTTTCCCTTGTTAATCTAAGTTTCTTGTCCATATGGCGCGAATTATTATTTGCAAGTCCAAATGATAGTTACTGGATGCCAGGTTATACGGCAGCAAGTTTTGTGGCAGCCATTATCAATGTTGTCTGGATCTCTATCGTAGCGTGTGTTTTGGCAGATTTTGTCAGGCGATCAAGCAGTCAAGTCATGAATAGTGTTGGGCGTATTGTCTTTCTTTTTGGGTTCTTGTTTTTGGCAAATTATATTCGGATGGTATTTAATATCAAAGAAAGCACTATCCAGTGGGCTATCGATCACCCGGTAATCACGATTCCAATCAGCTTGCTATTGGCAATAGCTGTCCTTTATGTAATAGTTTTTCAACTCAAAAGAGTAACGCATTTCTTTTCCTTAGTTTTGCTAATAATGTTACCGTTTGCAGTATTAACTATAGGACAAGCCACATGGAAGGCCATATCGATGCATGGTACAGGATCCAGAGTTGCTGATGTTGTGAAGCAAACAGTTATTCATAGTTCAAAAGCTATCAAACAACGGGTAATCTGGCTAATGTTTGACGAACTGGACCTACGAATTGCTTTCACTGGCCGACCCAAAGGAATAGAACTTCCTGAATTCGATCGTTTCCGACAGCAATCCTTGTTTGCCTTAAACGCCAAGAGACATTCAGCCGCTACAATGATAGCCATTCCGTCTTATATAACGGGCAAACTGGTCAAAAAAGCAATCACTGTTGATCATGATACACTCAAACTTCAAATTGAAGGCGACGAGGCAGGTCACTTTACCCCATGGACTGATTATCCAACATTATTTTCCCAAGCACATGCAATTGGTGCAAATACAGCCATCATTGGTATATACCATCCTTATTCTCGCGTGTTTGCTAAGGATTACTCGTTCTGCTCATGGTATGGATTCAATACATTTACACCACAAGCGACAAATTCTATTTTTACTGAAATGTGCTCGCAACTTAAAGGCATTACACCGGTTTTTAGGAGAATTAATGCTATTTCTACTTATTGTGGTGTTTCAAAGGATACGATAAACATAGCAACAGATCCTCATTATGATTTGATTTATGTCCATGCCTCAGTACCACATGGACCTACTGTTTATAGTAAGCGTATGAATAGATTCACACTGTTTAATATATCCAAACTTGGGTATTTTGATAATCTAATCCTTGCCGACCGTTTTCTTGGCAAATTGCGACACGCTATGGAAAAAGCAAACCTTTGGGATCAAACTACCATCCTCATAACCTCTGATCATGAATGGCGGTTTGTCTATCTTTATGACAATAAACGAATAAAGAAGGTGCCCTTTATGTTGAAGATGGCAGGACAGGATAAGCAAGTTGTCTATGATGTCCCGTTCTCAGCAGTGCTGGTAGCAAAAGATCTGCTTCTCGATGTATTATCCGGACACTTGACTAATACAAGAGAAGTGATCAACTGGTTGAGTGAGAAAAGGAAGAGTCAGTAAGCTTCCTGCAACTCGATAAGCTGTTACGGAACTAAAAATAGCAATTATTGGTGAAGTTGGCACAACAATTGTATGGCGTTCATGCCAAAATCCTATTCCGTAAGAGTCTGTCGAGTATAGATATGGCGTTGGGTGCTATGCAACGCTCTCCTTTATCAAATATTCAGAATTTGAACTGAATATTCGATAAAGCAATTGCCTTATGCAAATGTGATTTTTCCTATGTAATCCAGCCAAAGCAAGAATTTGATGTTTGGAGCAAAAAAAAATCACTTTTTTGAAAAAAGTTGTAATTAAGGTGAATTTTTCGCCGCTACCCTTAACTACAAAGTCCTTCAAAACAGCCATTACAGCCCCGCTATGCCATCAAAGAGAGCTTTAAATTTCAGAGAAGTCTCCCCCCATGTCTTAAAAAATAAAACCCGTTATAAGTAGAATATGGCGGTCGCTAACCCTAATGATATCAAGCACTTATGAC
>JAZDHC010000079.1:0-2399 GCA_043806395.1 Candidatus Desantisiibacteriota bacterium
TTTTCTAAGGGGGAATATTGCACTCTCAACTAACCGCAAGCTTTCAAACAAAGGTGAACCGTCCCGATATGGAGATAATAGAGATAATGAAGATGTGAGTGTTTTTACTGCAAATCCAATGGAAATCGTTTCTTTCTATCCCCCATTATCTCCATTATCTGTCTCATATTTCTCTGTGCCTCTGCGTCTCTGCGGTGAAAAAAGTCATAATGAGAATTGCTGCCTTGTGGGTGTCCGTTTGATTTGGCTTCGTGGATTCGTTATCTTTGCAATTATTTGTTGCCTTTTCGGACAGGGATGAGCCCTGTCCCTACAACAACTTTACCGAAGATAAAAATTAATCCCCATGTTAACTATATACTCAATTCCAGCCACATCTATTTTTGTAACCTTTTCTGTAAGACCTATATAGCCTATGCCGGCATCCAGATTCAAAGCAAATTCAGGCGTGATAAAATATTCTCCACCAACAAAGGTATAGCCCAAAAACCCTTTGCCAGAGATAGTCCTGTCAAAAGAGATTGTACCTGCTTCTGCTCCAGCAAAAAGATTAGTCTTTCTGTCCTGATCATTAAAATTTCGCAGGATGCGGCCGCTAAAAACCTTTATCCCGGAGCCAAAGGCACCTCTTGCCTCAAAATTCCATTTTCGTCCAACTTTCAGGGAAATATAAGGATTCCCTAAGCTGATAGCTACTTTCACAGGGGGATGCTCGGTGGCTACAGTTTTTACAGGTGCGTGCTCAGTGATTACAGGCATCTCTTTCCTTGCAGCTACAGCTGCCTCTTTTTTAGGAGAGACAACCATCTTTTTTTTCTCAGGAGCTAAAGTCACCTTTTTCTTCTCGGGTGGGGGAGCTGCTTTTCTCTTCACCTTAATCTCCCCAAAATCATAATCCTGCATAAAATCCAGGGTAAAGGTTTTTTCTATGGTTATGCTGACAATGGTTGTTTCGCTAATAATTATTCCTTTATATTCACCGCAATCAACTTTTATCTTAAATTTCCCGTCTTGATCAGTTGTTGCCCTGAAACAACCTTTTTCCACAGCCGTAATCTCTGCTCCCACAACCGGCTTTCCACTTTCTTCATAAACTACTCTTCCTACAATTTGGGGAAAGATAGTATCTCTTAGCTCTCCAATGCAACAGGCGGGAACAAGCAATTCCAAAATGAAAATTAATAAAATAACTCTGGTTATCGGGTTCATCATGTTTTATTCTACCTTCTGTTACAACAGCCTTGGAGCGACCTTAGTTTTTATCTCAAAATCGCTCTGTATATCCCCATCAACATCTGTCGCTAAATTTATTTCTATGTAGCAAACTTCCTTTCTCTGGGCAAGTGTTAACGGTAAAGGACCAAGTTCATTTCCGCCTTTAGCAAAATATCTAAAGCTTAATCCAAAAATATTATGAGGCAGATCCACAAAAATATCCTTGCCTACAGTTACAGGTTGTGCATTATTCTCTACCCTCTTTATTTCTCTATTAGCCATGTCTAAATAATAGGTAACAGTATTCCCAAAAGGAACAACTTTAGTTCCATTGGCAGGGGCAGTACCTATCAGAATCGTATCTTCAGTATCGTACTGATTATTATCATTTGTATCATGGATAACTACTTCAGTGCTATCAAATTTGTAGGCATTACCACCATTATCCGTATGTTTTACCTCTGGCTTAAAGATAGAAAGGGGGAAGCTCTGCTCAGGTGTAGTGCCCAGTATAAGGGTATCAGTTCCTTGTTCATAACTAAAGCTCTTATCTTCCTCAAAAATAATCGGCTCATTGGTATCAAATAGGCCATTGAAATTTATATCTCCATATCTCTCCCCAGAATCTTTTGCAAAAGTAATAATTGTCCGGTCAGCCTTACCTAAGGAAATAAGGCTTCTTATTTCTCCTGACAGTCCATGTCTTCTATCACCTGCCTTCCCATTTAACAGCTCCCTGACAGTCTGTTGGGCTTTTATCAAAGGCCTGTTTTCTGTTCTCATATAGCTTCTCAATCCTTCACTAAGAAAAAGAAGGATAGCCAGTAGAATAATGGCTAACACGGCAAAACTGACTAATGATTCTATTAACGAATATCCTTTTCCCATGATGGTACACCCCATTTATTGCTTTGTAACAGTTCAGGTAGATAGGCTGTAGGGCATCAGAAACAGATACACAGATTTGTTCATGCAGTTTATCTGAAAAACTAACAGCCTATAGCCTACTGTCTTAACAACCTTAAACTGACGCAATGGTAGTAATTCTCATTTTGATATTTTTCCACCGCAGAGACGCAGAGTCGCAGAGAAGAAACGCTGAGTGAAGCATATAAAATTCTCTGCGACTCTGCGTCTCTGCGGTTCATAATGAGAATTACTGCCTACCGACAATTAAGAGTTGA
>JAZDHC010000080.1:0-7703 GCA_043806395.1 Candidatus Desantisiibacteriota bacterium
CGCTTATCGAATCTTCATCCGATCTCGGTTCTTACGCCCGATCTCGATTCTTCGTCAGCTTTTTGTTGTTGCTAAGTCTTTCTCTTTCTGCACGCTAACCAATGATTAGACTTTTATAGGGTGCTGTCCCCGGTTTTCCCCTGGGACGAGCATTAAGACTAAAACCGATATGGAGACTTCGAAAATGATAAAAAAACCGGGTGCTGCCACCGGTTTCCGTGCCTGTAATTACCCCTTTGTGTAACATGATGAGGTATGTTTGGTATGATAATTCTTGCTATTCTTGCCATAATAAATAAATATTATTAGGACTTACGCAAGAACCATCTTAACAGTAGGTAATTTAAGTTGAAGTCGCAAATAGTCTGACAATAGTTCATGCTTAACCTGATAAATAGTTCGCTTGGTTTTTTGAGCCACTTGTTTAAGACATACCCATACCAAAATAGCACAACCAATATGATTTCTGACAATCCTGGCCTTGCGACATTGACATTGTTCCAGTCCAGTGACTTGCTTGGTCTCACGATGAAACTGCTCAATTTTCCAACGCAAGCTACACCCCTCTTGTACAGCCTGAGTATTATTTTCCAGTAAAGTCGTTTGTCACGACATAGTCCGTACTCTTGAGTAGACAGCACAACCCGAAACAGTTTCACTTGTGTGTCTTTTGGGAAAGCCCTTGATCTTCACAACTTTGCCTCGTTGCCTTTCTTCTTTAGACCATTCCAATGTATCTACTCGACGATAAGCTTGATCACCGCCCGAATCGTCCACTTGGCGATTATCTTTGAAGAGGACAATAATACACTTTCTTCAGCTTCTCAATGAAAAGCATTACTTCCTTGGTCGCATACCATGTATCCATCAGCACGGCATAAAATTGAAGCTGTTTTTGGTACACACAATTCGTTAGCATATCGCATAGGTGATCCAACTTCGTTTTGCCATCGACACTCAGGGTCATAGATACGATAATCAATGACCCAAAATTGTTCTGTAACTGAATTGACATATACACAAGTCACTACGCCAATGCCTTTGATGATACCATGCGCATTGCCACTGTATTGTCGTCGCACCAGTTCAATCTTGTGCGAATAGTTTTTGTCTATCACTCCTGTCAAGAAAACAATGTAACCATTATCACATTGTACTACTTGTTCCTTTACATTTTCCCAAACCAAATGGGGTGCTATCCGATCCCCTGCCAAATATCTGTTAATCTTGTCGTGACTAAATGCCTCGGCGTGATCTGCAAAATTGGTCAGCGTATAATTGATCTGGCTGCTAACTAAATATTGGCAGTAATCCAAACGAGTAATGGGTTGTTTTATGATTTTCATAGCCAAGAGTATACTCGTTATTGTTTCTTTTGTCAACTATTTTTTGTAACTATTTTTTGTTTTGCGTAAGTCCTAATTATTATACAAATAGTATTTTGTCAATAAAAAAACGGGTGCTGTCCCCGGTTTTGCCCTAATGTCTGGCTTTTTAAGTTTTGCTGGTAAGAGTATTTATCACTTGTTCAAGTTTTTTTTCACCCTGATTTAGCACCTTAAGTCCTTTATAGACTATCCAAACAGCAATAGCTAAAAATATAATTTCAATTATCAATTTCATCCCTTCCAATTTTTTCACCTCCAAGATGCTTTAATAATAAATCTAAAAGTTTCTCTTTTTCTTTTTCTAATTTAATTATGCTTCTAAATTGAAATAATAGTAATAAGATTATCAATACAGAAGGTAATCCTATATCTTTCACGGCATCAAAGATAATCTTAATATCCATACTATATATTTTCTACCTCTTACATAATATTATTAGGATTAGGATTAGAACAGTCTCTCTTTACTCTTTATCCAATCTCCTACCTTCTCATTCTCATCTTTTTTTAATTATATCACTGCTGATTAATCCTGTCAATTACTTTTTTTCATTTATTTTATGCCAGCATGAATAGTCGTAATGACCATAGTAGTTTCAGATATCTCAAACCTCCTCGTATAATTAACGAATCCGCTTCTCATAATTGCTCAATAACCTAAAAAAACAGGTGCTGTCCCCGGTTTTGCCCAAAATTATATCCGCAGATTACGCAGATTTTCGCAGATGACGGATGAATGAAGGAGTGGAGAAGAGACTGCTGTTTTTTTTGATCCTGTTTTTGAACCGTGCCATTTTTATTCCATCTCTCTGTATTTATCTGCGAAAATCTGCGTAATCTGCGGATTAATCAAATTTTTGCTTGACATTTTGATACTTTATGGTATAATTTTAGGAAATGTCAAACACAAGGAGGATTTACATGAAAAGGTTGAGTGTTTATTTTATATGCCTATTATTTACATGGGCTTCAATGGGATGTGTAAAAAAAACGGTGACAGAAAAGCAGGAAACTGTAGTTGAAAAGACCGTTGATCAAGAAATAGCAGGCACACAAACGCAAGAAAAAGGAGTAAGTACTATGATTAAGGAAGAAATATCTGAGAAAAAGCAAGAAGAGATCGCTGTTATTGACACTAAATTTGGCAAGATACAGATTAGATTTTTTGAAGATGATGCCCCAAATCATGTCCAGAATTTCAAAAAACTTGCCAAACAAGGGTTTTATAATAACACAACCTTTCATCGAGTTATACCCGGATTTATGATCCAGGGCGGTGATCCTAATACTAAGGATGATGATCGTTCAAATGATGGCATGGGTGGTCCTGGTTATACTATCAATGCTGAATTTAACAGTCGTTCTCATCAACGAGGCATTGTTTCTATGGCAAGATCTAATGACCCAAACAGTGCCGGCTCTCAATTCTTTATCTGTGTGGCACCAGCTACATTTCTGGATAGACAATATACAGTCTTTGGAGAGGTGATAGATGGGATGAGTGCTGTGGACAAAATAGTCAGTGTCCAAAAAAATCCGCAGGATAATCCATTAGAAAAAATACCCATGACTGTAACTGTAATGAGTGTGCCGGAGAAATAAAGGAGAAATATGATGAGTACTAAGAATCCCTACGAGCGATTTCGCGGTAACGATCTAATCCTTAGAGACGAGTTAGCAACCGACCGAACGCTCTTGGCGAACGAACGCACTGTAGTCGCATATCTGCGTGGGGCAACCTCGCTGATTATTGCGGGCATCACTTTTGTGCATTTTTTCAAGACAGGTCTGCTTCATTATGTCGGACTTGCATGTATTCCGTTTGGCGTGGCCGTCGGGATATTCGGATATTGGAGATATCGGAAGATGGACAAATCCATTCGAGATATCAGAATGTCCCTCAATCAGCAAGCAAAGGAAGCAATCGTGTAATGCTCGAAATTACGAGGAAAATGATCATGATTCAGAAAGTGGTAAAGAAAGTCAACTTAAACGACTACTCCGAAGTCAAGGATAACCTTACTTACTGGCTATCTAAGAGTCCGGAAGAACGAGTTGCAGCCGTTGAGCTTTTGAGGAAACAATACAATGGAAGTTCAGCCAGACTTCAGAGATCTGCTTGCGTTATTCAACGCACATAAAGTTGATTACATGATAGTTGGTGCATATGCACTTGCATATCATGGAGTTCCACGATATACAGGTGATATCGACATTCTCGTACATCCTGATTTGCAAAATGCTCAGCATATTCTCTGTGCACTTAAGGAGTTTGGTTTTGGGTCTATTGGACTGAAGGCTGAGGATTTTGAGTCTCCTGATAAGGTTGTACAGCTTGGAGTTGCACCAGTTCGTGTGGATATTGTAACTTCGATAACTGGAGTCTCCTGGGAAGAAGCTGTTGCTGACCGAAAGACAGAATTCTATGGTGATATTCCGGTGCAGTACATCGGAAAAGATCAGTTCATAATAAATAAGCATGCAATTGGTCGAAGAAAGGACATTGCTGATTTGGAAGCACTTGGCGAAGAATAATTGATTCGTCTAACCCTTTGCTGAAACGGATGGTGTAAACGCTGCCAATGAACCATGGCATTAGCGTATCGGTACCCAATTATCCTCTCTGACAAAGCCTGAAAACCAATACTTCCATAACTACGAAATACAGTTTTGGATCCTGACTTTTCAGGCTGATATCTGTCTCAAGAAGAAGGTTAAATGCATTCCTTAAGTCTTGTTCTTGATGAAACTCTGCCTGTTTCAATAGTGAAGATTGTTGGATAGGCCAATTAATTTTTAGTGTTTTCCATATCTGCGGGAGGGGTATACCTTGCTTTTGCAGAAGTTTTAGCTTGAAGATGTTACGAAGATGTCTGGTTATCATAAAGAGTATTTTTACTGGCTCTTCTTTTTGAGACAACAAATCATTTAATACCTTTATAGCCTGTTGCGACTTTTTCTGTCCAATAGTATCCATGAGTTCAAAGATATTAGCCTCCCTGTTATTGCTTACTACCTCAGTCACATCAATAGCCTCAATGCATTCCTTTTTCCCTACAAAGAGACATAGCTTTTCTATCTCTGAAGACAATTCTAATAATCCTGTGCCTGCCTTAGAAATAAGGAGATGACTGGCATCTGGATGTATCTTTTTTTTATATTTCTGTAGCTGTTGTCCAATCCAAGCATTAAGCTCTGATTCATAAAGAGGGTAGAAATTTACTACCTGACATCCACCAGGACCAACATCTTTTTCTATTTTTTCTGTAATGAGGATTAAACATGTATGAATCGTTGGTGATTTCAGGTATGGGGTTAATTGTGCCTTAGCCTCTTTAGAAAGCTTAGAGAAATCTTTGACAATAACCAGCCTTTTTTTTGCTCCAAATGGCATGGCTTTGCAAGCATTAATGATTGTAGCTGCCTGACTATTATCCCCATAGATTACTTGAAAATTAAACTCAATCTCTTCCCCAGGGGTAAACAATCGACCTTTTATATTTTTAACACATTCTTCCTTAAGATATTCCTCCGGTCCAGCCAAAAGATAAACAGGCAATAATTCAGATTTTTTTAATTCAGAGAGAAAGTGTTTATATGCTATCATGATAATTATAATATCATAAAATAAGACAAAAAGCAAGGAATTTTGTTACTGGACAACTGTATATTTTGATATTAGTCCAAAGCAGCAATTCTCATTATGAAACGCAACTAACACACTCCTGAAAATCGACATAGAGTACTTATCCAGCTTCAGGTTTTAGTTGAACATGGAGGTTCGACATATTTTTTCCACTAATCTGAGGAGAGCCAAATTATGTAAACTGTCCCCTTTTCCCCAATCCCCATTATGATACTATCCAGTTCTGGTCTCTGTTGAAGGCGTCAGATCTTCTGTGTTTGATTCAGCTCTCCTGATCATCTGCATAACAGCATCATTGGCATTTATTGGCAGTATTTCTATATTCGGATATTGTCTTGCAAAAACTCGAAAAACTTCATCCGCAAAAGCCTGGCCTATTGATTCAACATTTTTAAAATTGAATAAGACCGTTTTGAAACGATTTATTCCTATCAAAAGCCGTTTCGCCTGCGACCTGGATATTAATTGTTCATTGCCATATTGTGCAAGACGAACAGGCACAACAGTTTTTGTAAATCCATAATTATCATCAGAATATTTATTAAATATCTCTTGAGTCGTTCGTGATGTATTATTTCGTAATTGCATAGTTATGAATGTACCATTTTGATAGTTTGAATTTTGTAATATCCAATCTTCTTCCTCGTCATAGGCATGAGAGAGAAAAACTTCACCAGACAAAATGCTAAATTCATTGAACATCCGTGAACTAAAAAAAATACCCTCTCCACTATGGTGCATTGGATCAGTTGTTAGTTTGCCTTTAGTCAATTCAATTACAGCATGTCGTTCATCAAGGAGTCCCATGGCATTTTTAATTTTGGTAAAAATACCTATTCCGTTGTCCATTATGGTCATTTTTGTTGAATATGCGGTTTTCTCAATAATAATTCTGACTGTAGTCCCTTCGGAATGATCGATAACATTATTAAACATCTCTGAGAAACCATACTGCCAAATACTAAGAGCATTATCAGGTAATTGACCTATTTTTTGTTTTATTTCATTTCTCCACACAACATCTTCGGCAAGGTTATCAGCGATAACAAATGTTGCATTCCATTCTGACTGTGAATGCAAAAAATAGCGTGCACCTTTAGCTTTTCCCTCTCTGATTAAAGCTTTTTGATCAATTAGTTGTCGAATATGTTTATGTACAGCTTGGCGAGAAATGGTAAATGTTTCACTTGTGATAGCAATAATATCTTTAGGGTTATTCTCTACACCTTCAAGAATAAATTCTCTTATTTTTTCACTACGATTCCTTAATATAGTCATACTAAAAACCTCAAAAGAACGAATTGACAACCTTAGTTACATTAATTGTAAACCCTGCGGATTTATTTGTTAACTTTTAATTTGTATTTTATCACAGTTTAATCAAAAAATCAAGAAAAATATCGACCTGTGCAATCGGAATTTGGAGTGCGGAAGCTCTTTTGATGGAAATAGATTTATTGCAATGGCAGCACAAAGAAATATTCCCAAAGGGATAAATGCATCTTTTAGTTGTGTCCGATGCTTGTATAGAAAGTAGATTGCAATCAAGGGCAAAATGAAAAATGAAATATTTCTTTCATAATAAAAGCGCTCATTGTCAATAGAAGGAACAATTAACGGCAGTTTAGCAAGTGTTCCACCTATCAACGAAAGAAGTATTACTACAAATAGTAGTGAAGGACGATCTGTAGTCGGCTCAAGATTCGGAGTAGTTGTCTCACTTCTGAAGTTAATTCTCTCATCCCAAAATTTTAATAGTTCTGATTCTGGTTTTTCCTTAAAAGCTTCTTCGAAATTTTCTTCAAATTCTTTCGGGTTTGTTCTAAATAATACTTCAAGAGCATGTGGAACATTTGCATTTTCAAGAATTTTAATTTGTCGAGTAGACATCTTTTCAACCCCCTCATCCTATCTTTCTGCAAGTTATAATCCGAACAACCTCTTCCACCTTACTCATATTCAGTGTAGTATTTTTACAAGGTCCATTTGGTCTTTGATTAATTATCCCTATTACAGGAAGTGGATACACATCATTAATTCCAGATTCAAGCTCTCGTTCACAACCAACAGCAATAATCAACCTTGGTTGATATTCCTTTATTATTGCCCGTGCAAGTGTGCCGCCAGGGGCAACAGAAAGCATGATATGGTGTTCCTCTGAGAAATTAATCAAGTCATTGATGCTACATTTACCACACTTGCGGCAGTTTTTGACATGACTCGTAATCTTAAATTCACAATCATAGCTCTGAAGACAATGTGGTATCAAAAGAAGCAGGTGTTCATCCTTAAGATTGGGTGGGATATTATTTAATACTATTTGATTGTTTATACAAATAAACCATTGGCAAATCCTATCCTGAGGAAGCCGAAATAATCGAACAAAACTGAGTATAATTGAAAACAAGATGTTGATGAATAACCGCATGAACTTTCCCCCCCAATTAGACAGTTGAGAATAATTGCTAATCACTAAGGTATCAACAACCGTACAATGTCGCAAATAATATTGTCATCTCGAAGGAGTACTCGACAGGCTGTTACGGAACTAAAGTTGTCGTAGGGACAGAGCCTGCCCCTGCGAAGGCAGGGGGCTCGTCCCTGTCCGTAAAACGCATCAAATGGTCACAAACGCAACGGAATAATCAACAGACGGACACCCACAAGGG
>JAZDHC010000081.1:0-12740 GCA_043806395.1 Candidatus Desantisiibacteriota bacterium
ACCTTTGTTTGAAAGCTTGCGGTTAGTTGAGAGTGCAATATTCCCCCTTAGAAAAGGGGGTTAGGGGGTTGTATTCTGTAGATGATGTCCCCTTGCCCGAAAGGAATCATATGAAAAACGATGAAAGTGAACCGTCCCTAATTTACCATTCTTGACAAAATCAGATTAAGCAGCCCTCCAACTATTAATGTAGAAACAATCATAATACCTGTTGCCTTGAGCACACCCTTTACCCCCAACTCCTTGACCATAATGGCAAAGGTAGCTACGCATGGGAAATACATGGTCAGGACAACGCTTGATACAACCAATTGTGGAAGGGTAAGTCCCAGCGGTGCAAGCATACCCACAGCAACATCCTTACGCAAAAAACCAATCAACAATGCCCCGGCAGCCTCCTTGGGTAAGCCCAGAATACCACAGACAACCGGCTGTGCAACCCTTGCTATCAGATCAATTATCCCAAAGGTATAGAATATATTAGCTATAAATATCCCTACCATTATCCATGGAACCCCTTCTCTGACAAACCACGCTATCCTCATCCAGACCTTTTTAACCAGACCCGGAAGGTATGGAAAACGATAGGGTGGTATCTCCAGAAACATCTCTGTTGATTCGCCACCCATCACCTTGTTCAGGATAACACCAAGGACAATCCAGACCACAAACAAGCTGCCAAATACCATTCCCAACCCAGCAGTCCCATATTTACCCAGCAGCCCAACAACCATAGCAATCTGTGCCATGCACGGTACAGCAATAGCCGTCAAGGTGGTAACAATAAACCTTTCCCGCTTTGTATCCATAACCCTTGCTGACAGAACAGCCGGCACATTACAACCCAGACCAAGCATCATGGGAATAATAGCCATACCGTGCATACCCAGCCGATGCATGATATTATCTGCTAAAACTGCCAGCCTCGGTAGATAGCCAGAATCCTCCAGAAAGGAAATAATAAAATAAAAGGCAAAGATATAAGGAAGGACAACACCAAATTCGATAAACATCCCGGTTGTAAGCAAGCCAAATGATTGATTATAATCTATCTTACCATCAATTAATCTGCCAATCAGGATGTCATGGATGAATCCAGTTCCCTCAAAAAGGCTTGATACCTTCAGCATCAATGGTGTCCATAGATTTTCAAATAATGGCGTAAACACATAATTTATCAGCCCCTCGCCAATAAACCTTATTGTCTGAAATACGCAGAAAAGAACCATCAGGGCAATTAAACTCCCCCTTACCGGAGAAATGGTTGCATCTCTAAGTCGTTCATAGAGTTTATGATGGCGATGGGTTATTTTTTCAACGCTTTCGGTGATATTGCCTGCCTCATGTAACCTTTCCCCTTCTTCATACTCGTATGTACTGCAAGCTGCATCCTTTATTGATGAAACAAGCACCTTGAATCCCTCACCGGTTAAGGCACAGACAGGGATACAGGGCACACCAAGAATTTGCTGAAGCTTTTCCGCATCAATCTGTATTCCGGTATGTTTTGCCTCATCCCAGAGATTAAGGGCAATTATCATGGGAATTTTTTTCTTTATCAATTGCAGGGTAAGATTCAAGCTTCTTATCAGATTTGTGGAATTAATTACATTGATGACAACAATATTATCAGTATTGAGTATATCGCAGGCTACCTTTTCGGCAATTGAGACAGGCTCTAAGGTATATACCCCGGGCACATCAATTACCTCAACTGTTTCCCCGCTCAGGTTCATATATCCCTTAGTAAATTCTACGGTTGTGCCCGGATAATTGGATGAAATGACATGCACGCCGGTAAAACGAGAGAAGACTACACTTTTACCAACATTTGGGTTGCCCATGAGAAGGATGTTCATTTAATGTCCTCCACTTACCCACACCAACACTTTTTTTGCTATCCCAATGCCAATGGCTATCTGAGTTCTGCCTATTTCTACCACCACAGGTCCACACATGATATGCTGGCTTACCTTTTTTATCTTTGCCCCAACCATGAGCCCAAGCGTAGAAAGCCTTGAAGCCATAATATGTCCGCCATGAATCTCGACAATCACACCATCCCAATCAGGCTCCATGTCAACTAAGGTGAATACATTGGCGTTTGCTTGAGTTTTTTCTTTTCTTATATGGTTCGTAGCTTGTTGTTCGTGATTTGTTGTAATGTGGGTTGAATATGCTGTCTGACATTTTCTATCACCACCTAAATTTTCATCACCCTTTGTGTCTTGTGAATTTATGGGTATTTTATTGATATTCTCCACATAGCCCCCTTATTTATAAATGATGATATTGGCATGTGCTCCTCCAAAGATTACCAGTTTTCCAGACAAAACGAAAATTCCTCTACAGAAAGAAGTCCTCTGCCAAAACCATAGCCAAATTCAACCATTTCTGGTGCAAGAAGACTTGCCTCTCTTAAGAGATCCCTGTCAGAAAAAACCTCTCGCACGGAAGCATCCCCAATAATTCCACCATCCTTCATAATTATCATTCTGTGGCTATACTCAGCAATCAGCCACATACATTGGGTAGCCATGATAATGGTATGCCCCTTTTGATTAAGCTCTATCAATAGCTCCATGAGACTTTTTATCTCCTGATAGTCAAGCCCACTCACAGGTTCATCAAGGAGAATAATCTTTGGTTTAATGGCAAACATAGAGGCTAAGGCTAACCGTTGTTGTTCCCCTTTAGTGAGTAGGTCTGGCCGTTCATCCTCGTATTTTTCAAGCTTAACCATCTTCAAAACATCATAAACCCTTCGATAGATTTCATCCCTTGAGCATCCAAGATTTTGCGGGCCAAAGGCAACCTCTTCAAACACAGAATTGGCAAACAATAAATTTCCATGATTTTGAGATACAAATCCTACCTGATGGCTTAAGAAAGAACAATCAATATCCATGGTATTCCATCCAAGGATAAACACATCCCCATTAGTGGGCAACAACATACCATTCAAATGGTTAAGCAGGGTTGTCTTTCCACTTCCATTTCTTCCGGCAATAGCGACAAACTCTCCCTCACGAATCTTCAGATTGATATTATTAAGAGCTTTTATCCCATCAGGCTGGATACATTCCATGTCTGTTGTCCAGATTACCTGCTCTCCATAATTATTGAGGTTGAATGCATCCTGCTCAATAAGTTGTTGGTATTTTTTTCCAGAGATAATCCATTTTTCCTTTTCAGCTATCTTCAATGCCTCATTTATATCTACAGGAAGTTGTCTGGCATATCCCATTTCGTGAAATAGGACTGGAATCTGCCATGGTCTAATGCCACATTTTTCCAGAAGAAGAGGTTTCCTTAATATATCCTTTGGCGCCTCATCTGCAACTATTTCTCCTTCATCAAGAATAACAACCCTGTCTGCAGACAGTATTTCCCTTGATTCATTCCAGATAACAATAATACAGACCCCTTCTTCCTTGAGCATTTCACAGACAGATAATATCTCATTACGGCCAAATGGGTCCAAATCCGTTAAAGATGTATCAAGGACAATGATTTTGGGTTTCATGGAAAGAATAGAGGCAATTGCCAACCGTTGTCTTTCCCCTTCAGAAAGTGTTTCAGGGTTTCTATGTTCAAACCCTGTTAAGCCTGTTTTCATGAGGGTGACTTTGACCAATCTTCTTATCTCTTCAGGCATTATTCGTAAATTTTCCGGACCAAAGGCTACCTCAAGATAGACACTGCTTGAAAAAAGCTGATGATCAAAATCCTGAGATACCACGCCAATATCCCTTGATAATTCACATATCGCTTTGGATTTTGTCAAGTCATCAAATATTTCTATACTACCCTGAATTTCACATGGATGTAAATTAGGAATAACACCGTTCAGGCATTTTATCAGCGTAGACTTGCCCGACCCACTTTTGCCCATGATAAACACCATCTCTCCCTTTTCTATAGAAAGGGTGAGTTGCTTAATTGCATATTTAGGCTGCTTTGGAAATCGAACGCTCAGGTCATTAATGGTAATTGTTTGTATCATAATAGTATATCCTTTCCTCTACCGCTGATGGCACGCAGCAAGCATTTGTTGAAGATAGGCATTATTTGGGGCTAATTTCAATGCTGCATTAAATTCACAAGTTGCCTTGTCAAGCATCCCCTGTTTGAAATAAATAGACCCCAGATCACCATGGTATTTCGGGTTGTTTGGATTAAGCATCACAGCCTGTTGCATCATTTTACATGCCTTTGACAGAGAGCCTGCCTCAAAGTAAAACCGACCAAGGGATGCCCATGCACTTACAATGGTTGAGTCATATTTTACGGCTTTTTCTAATGAGGCTATGCCTTCTTTTTTTAATCCTTGTTGAACCTGTAATTCACCCAGTATCCGATGATATTCTGCATTTTTGGGGTATATCTTTATTGCCCTGCTTATTTCATCCATAGCCTCTTTATACTTATTTTCATAAACGAAGATGGCAGCAAGGTTGTTGTGCGGATCCCCAAAAAGCGGCTTTAGTTCTAAGGCACGATTGCAGGCATCAATTGCCTTTCCTCTGGCAGAGGTATCGCCATAAACAACATAAGCCTTTCCATAGGTTGAACTAAGAATGTTATAATAATAGGCATGTTGTGGATTAATCCTGACAGCATCCTCAGCTCGTTTGAGGAGCTTGTCAAAGGATTCCCTTGACCTGTCTGATAGGGTAGAATATACTGCCAGCATTTCCCCATAATAAAACTCTTCACCTGGATTATATTCTAACGCCTTTTCATACATATAGATAGCCTGATCAAGATCCTGTTGCTGACTCAAAGCAAGAGCATTTTTGTAATACACATCCGCCTTACAAGCAAAGAAAGAATATCGGATGAGGATAACACACAGAATAATAGCTGCTACTGGCAGGATTATTCTCACTAATGGATTAATTGATAGGGTGCGAGAGACAGGCTTTGCCCCAATCCCAATGCCAGCAACGCTTCCTATTAATACCCAAAAAAGCACAGATGTAGGCACAACCCCAAATCCAACCTCATTTTGAATCAAATAAGAAACAACGGCAGCAATGGAAGCTGAGATAAGCCATTTATCCGGGTATTTAAGTCCTCCTTTCCATAACCTTCCAGCCAGAATAAAAAAGCTGATCAATACCCAGAGGTAGACAGCCAGTCCAAAAAGCCCACGGGTAGCTGCAATATCAAGCATCTCATTGTGTGCCTTATCAATCAAGGTGTTGTATCCACCCTCAGCACGGATAAATCCAAGTGTTTCATGTTTTGTCGCAGCCATGCGTAAGGCATCTGGACCTACCCCAAATATAGGACTATCCATGATGACTCCCATGGTTGTTTTCCATATTTGAATACGATTGGCAAAGGTGCCTGCCGCCTCAATTTTTCCCTTTCCCTCTGATTTGACAATCTGGATGGTGCCTGCGAGTTTAGGCAAGGGTGAGGTTTTTTCATTCAGGCAAAGCCCAGCGGTAGTCAGGATAATGATCAATCCAGATATTGCCACCATTTTTCGTTTTTTCCATACCTCTGCCCTGTTTAATATGGCAAATATAATCAATCCAGCTAAAAGTCCAAGAAACCCACCGCGATTTTTGGTAATTATCAGACAAGCATAAATGAGAAGACTGCCAATGCCAGCAAGGATGATATGCCATTTTGTGTTGCTGCTTAAAAGCAGCCCCATCCCAAGAAAGATCACCATAGCCATATATCCACCAACATAGTTCTGGTTGCCAAAAAATGAAATAGGTATGCCACCACTGCCCCATCTGGAAAGGTCAATTCCAAATGGCTGGAGTATACCACAAACAGCAGCTATAACCCCAACAGCCACAATAATTATCGCACCCTTTTTTATCCAGACAATCTCCCTGACAATATTGGCACTCAAATAGCATAGAGCTGCATAATTAATCAGGGTAAGCAATCCCTCGGATCGTTTGTATTCACCAATCATGCTCATGTACGGAAGAATCGAAAAACAGGTTGACAGAACACAACTAAACAAAAAGACAAGCAAAGGGATATTAATGAGTGTCTTTGACACCATCATTTTGCCACTTATACTTAGCTTGATTGACCAGATAAGCAAACACCCACAGGTAAGTACCCACATCCATACAGCCTTGCCCAATTCAATGCTGGAGAGGTGTGCGTCAATAATCAAGGGTGTACCAATAAGGATCAATAACACCATCCATCGCATGAGTTTTTCGTCTGCTTGAGCAAATAAGGCAGCACCTCTGGCAAAGACATTATCTTTGCCAGAGATCGTTTTGTGTTCATAATTTTGCTTTTTGTGTTTCTTCATATCGTTGTGCCCCTGCGGTGAAAGGCTTTATGCCAGACCCACAACATATCCAGCAATGCCACTAAGGCTAAAATGGCCATTAATAGAACCAGAAAAGCGTCAATCTTAAAGGTCAATGCCTCAGTAGCCGTAACAGCTTGAGCAGCCTTGGTTGTAAACATGCTCAGGAGTTGCCATGAGGCTGTGAATGTGGTTACGAACATAAACAGCATAGGAATAAGCGTGACCCAGAGGTATTGAATTTTATTCTCTTTGATCAAAAGGGTCGTGCCGATGCCCAGAGCAATTGCTGCTAAAAGCTGATTGGACACACCAAACATGGGCCAGATGGTAGCAATACTGCCGGAATAGATTAAATACGCCCATGCAATTACAACCATGAGGCTGTAGCGGAAGGCTTCAGCCTTCCATCTTCCTTCCATCCATTGGAGGGCTGAAGCCCTCCTCTACATTATTATCGTAGGACTCGCAAAACACCATTTTCTCATTTTGCGTAAGTCCTAATGATATATGAAATGCCATCTCGTGTTTTGCTTTTGGCATCCTCAACTCCACTCTGGCAACTCTACCCCATCCTCTACCTGAACCTGCACTCTCTTCAACCGTGAGGTCTGTCCTGAGGTTATGGACACTTGTGTCTTTTTCACACCCAGTTCCTTAGCCAGAAGATTTATCAATGCCTTGTTTGCCTTGCCATCAACCGGCGGGCTTTGAACGCGTATCTTTATCTGCGGAGACTCCCCTCCTTTCCAGGGAGGGGTCAGAGATGGTTTTTTATCCTCCTGCCAAACAATCTCGTTTTTTGAGGCTGATGGCTGGAGTTTTACATTCAAATGCAATATTTTCATTATCCTAATCGTGCCTCTATCTGAAATAATATTCTCATCACAAAGTTCTCAATAAATGCCAGCAAGAAAAACACCACCATAGGTGATATATCCACCATACCCATTGGTGGGATAATTCGTCGAAATGGGGCAAGAATTGGCTCTGTAACACGATAGATAATCCGCACCAACTGGTTATATGGATCTGGATTTACCCATGAGAGCAGCATCCTTATGACTAAAACAAAGTAGATCATCTTGAATATCATGCCCAGTAGCATGGACAGGCTTCCTATTAATTCACCGAGTACAAACATTATCCCAGCTCCTTTGCTCGATTTTCTGCAGCAATAACGGCTTCAAGTATTGCCACACGAATTCCATTTTTTTCCAAGGCATGCAATCCTGCAGCAGTTGTCCCGCCAGGGGAAGTAACCATATTTTTGAGTACAGCCGGATGCTTTTGTGTCTCTTCCAGCATCACCGCTGCCCCCTTTACCGTTTGAATGGTAAGCCCGGTAGCAATATCCCGCGGAAGTCCCAACTCAACCCCAGCATCAATAAGGCTTTCAATAATGGTAAAAATATACGCTGGCCCAGAGCCTGAAAGGGCAGTAACTGTATCCATCAGTTTCTCATCAACCACTACTACAAACCCTACAGCCTCAAATATCCTTATTGCCCATTTCAAATGATCGTCACTGGCATATTTGCCCTTACAGATGGCTGTAGCAGAACACCCAACTAAGGCAGGGGTATTTGGCATGACCCTGATAACTGGCAATGCTTGCGTTAAGTACCCCTCAATCGTCTCTGTTTTTGTACCGGCGGCAATAGAGATAACCAACTGCTCTGGTGACAGAACCCCAGCTATCTCCCTGATTGCTGCAAGCATCATCTGTGGCTTAACCGCCAGAATAATTGTTTCTGCCTGTTTAGCTGCCTGAGCATTTTCAGTCAGGACATTAACCCCTGTTTTTTCCTGGACGAAGGCTGCCCTTTCTGAACTCACATCAGTAGCAATTATTTCATCCTTTTTCAGCAGTGATGCCTTTAATATTCCCTGAATCAATGCTTCTGCCATATTCCCGGCACCAATAAATGCCAGTTTTTTAAGAAATGTCATTGTAAGCCTCCAAATAGTAAAAATGTCCGCAGATTTCACAGATTAAAAACAATTGCCAGAGGTGCTACCTCATACAAGACAAATTCAACAACTAATGCCCATTGAAATTGTAGAGATGCAAAATTTTGTGGCTCTACAACACTTCTGACAATCTGCGTAATCTGCGTAATCTGCGGATAATCTCATTCTTCAAACATTGCCCGTCCAACCCTGACCATGTTTGAACCCTCCTGAATAGCCAGTTCAAAATCATTACTCATGCCCATGGAAAGATATTGAAGCGGAAAACCATCTGCCTTCAGGCTATGATACAACTGAAAAAGTTGCTGAAAACAGCTGCGAATCTGGACTATCTCCTCTGACAGCGGACCGATAGTCATTAATCCCTTGATATTCAGGCATGGAAATTCATTCACCCTTCCAAACAAAACATCTGTTTCAGCTGGGCTTACCCCATACTTTGTCTTTTCCCCTGAGGTGTTTACCTCAATAAGTACGGACTGTATCTTATTCTGCCTGAATGCCTCTTCATTAATTGCCTCTGCTATGCGAAGGCTATCTACCGAATGGATGAGATCAAATATCTTCACCGCATCCCTTACCTTATTCCGTTGAAGATGGCCAATCATATGCCATTTTACCCTATTGCCAATTTCCTGATATTTTATCTTTGCATCCTGAATACGATTTTCACCAATAACCTCTATGCCCTCAGCTATGGCAGCGTTGATGGTATCTACAACAACAGATTTTGTTACTACAACCAAAGCCACCTCATCCTGTCCCTTATCTGAAGCCTTGAGTGCTTGATTAATTCTTTGTTTTATCTGAGTAATATTAGCCTGAAGATTCAAATGACACCCCTTATGTTCCATATTCCATTATATCATATATCTTGTAAATTGCAATAAAAAAAATAAACTGAGGCTGCGTGTCCATCACTATTTTCTTATTGACTTCAAGCCCCAATTCTGCTACAATATATCAATGGAGACATAATCAATTATGAAAAAATCATTAAGAACCTCTGTCATAGCTACGCGAGATATATTAAGTATTGAGGAGAGATACCAAAAAAGCGAATTGATTAAAAAAAGGCTTCTTGATCTTAAAGAATTCCGTGAGGCATTAAGCATCTTGTTTTATGTTGCCACTAAGAGTGAGGTGCAGACAGAGGATATGATCAGGCAGGCTATCAAGCAGGGTAAAAGGGTTTTGGTGCCTGTGACTGATTCTAAAAACAAAAGGCTGTTTATCTCAGAACTGCATGATTTTGACCTTGAACTTGTAAAGGGTGCATACGATATTCTGGAGCCTGCAAAAACTTATCAAAGGCTTGTTCCATTGGATGAGGTGGAGATGATTATTGTTCCAGGGGTGGTATTTGATCTGCATGGTCACAGGATAGGGTATGGCGGGGGATATTATGATCGAATGCTTGAATCAATCAAGGGGAAAATTGTACATATTATTGGTGTGTGCTTTGAGTGTCAACTTATAGATGCTATTCCGATTGAGAGGCATGATATGGCTGTGGGTAGGATTATTACTGAGGAGAGGGTGATTGCAATAGAATGCGGATGATGCTGGAAAAAATATGAAAAAAGATACCAAAAGTCACAAATAATTATTTATAAAACTGATGATGGACAAGCAAAAGTTGGTTCTATCACGATTTGTGTGGGTAAATAAGAGATAGGTTTATCGCTTTGGCGGATGCGGAGTGTAAAAAGCTGTCATCTCAACAGGTGTATGAGTTGGCTCAAAGGGATGTTCAGCAGAAAAAGGATGACTATCTGAAGGCTAAGGATGCTTATGATAGATCCTATAAAAATTCTGACATGTTCAATCAAGACCAATTGACCCAATTCGTTAGTGATTATAAAAATGCGGACAAAGCACTTAAAATTTCAGAGGCGAGTTTGCAAGAGATAAAGAGTGAAAAGGAACGAATTGAGGGGAGTCTCATTGCCTTGAACAAGGAAAAGCGGGCAAAGGAGATGGAGATTTTAGGAATTCAGGCAGAGCTTTATGATGCTGAGTTGAGTAAGGCTGTTTGGGTTGAAGGGGTTGGGGAATGTATCATGGATGAGAATAAAACCATGAAACAATGTGAGCAATTGGCTCTGGAATATGCCAGAAGGGATACTGTGGAGAAGGGCGGCATATCACTGATTGAGTCTATCACTGAGGTCAAGATGTTTGAGTTGACTAAGGATGATATTAAGAAAACGGCTAAGGTGAATATTATTGATCAGGATAATAGTGGGGAATTGGCGGGTTTGGAGATACTCAATGCATCAATGATTCTTGATGAAAAACCACAAAAAGTTATTGTAGAGGTTTCCCCTATGCTTTATGCTAAAATCGCTGCTTAAAGGGAACGCAACCTGTGTAGGGGCAGGTCTTGCACCTGTGTTGATGGGAATTGAAGGATGGATTAAAATCAGGGAAAATACAACCCCCTAACCCCCTTTTTTAAGGGGGAATTAAGAGGGGAAGATTTAGACTCATGCAGAATAGAATTTTTTCAATCACATTGTAACTCTAATTTTGGGCATGGCTCAAATCAGGATAACAAATTGAGCAAGCGAGTAGGGCATCTGTATTTTCCTAATTCCCCCTTAAAAAAGGGGGTTAGGGGGTTGTTCTTCTCTGTGCCTTTGTGGATTAGGAAACCAGATAGTTAGATAAAGGTGATAGGCATTGCAGAAAAAGGGCTTACTCAATTGTGATGTATTAAACGCAAAACAGTTGGATAAATATTTAAAGGCGGACTGGTAATATGTCAATTACAATCAATAATAATTTTACAGAGGTAGAACCAGTAAAACTGAAAGAACTGATGGAGTGGCTGGATTACAAAAATGAAAAAACTTTCAGGGATAATTATATCAAACCATTACGCGAATCAGGATTAATTTCATTAACAAATCCTGAAAATTCAACCAATCCTGATAACCGTTATAAAACGACGGCTATCGGGATTAATTTTATTACCGGAAGGGAGAGATAAAAATATGAGTCAAAAATTAATAGTTGGGCTTGATATTGGTGGCACAAAGATAGATGCTGGCATATTGGATGCCTCTGGCAAGATACTTAAAAAAACACGCATTTATACTGAGGCTCATGAGGGGCTGGATGCAGTTATCCAAAGGATATATAATGCCATTGACACAGTAATAGAGGGTATAAAAGCGTCCATTTGTGGGATTGGGATTGGGGTGCCGGGTCAGGTGGATGTTAAGAATGGTATTGTTATTTTTGCCCCGAATATGGGATGGAAAAATGTAGAGATACGGAAACTTATTCAAGAAAGATATGATCTACCCGTGGAGATAGAGAATGATGCTAATTGTGGGGCATTGGCTGAGGCCAGACTTGGGGCAGGAACAGGTACAGGCAGTCTTGTCTGGATAACCGTTGGTACCGGGATTGGCGGCGGGATAATTATTGATGGCAAGCTGATACAGGGGGCTAATTTTGCCGGTGGTGAAATAGGGCATATGATCATAGAGGAAAATGGGACTGTTTGTGGTTGCGGGAACAGGGGATGTTTGGAGGCATTGGCTGCAGGACCAGCAATTATCCGTCAGATGAGGGAAAAAATAACTGCTGGCACACAAACAGCTGTCTTAAAAATGATAGATAATGATCTGGATAAAATTACAGTAGGGGGTATTGCCAAGGCAGCTGATATGGGTGATAATCTAAGTCTCAGGATATTAAACAGGGCAGGCGAGTATCTCGGTCTGGGCACGGTAAACCTTGCCAATATTCTTAATCCAGAGGTAATTATCCTGGGTGGCGGTGTAATGGAAGCAGCAGGTCATCACCTGTTAAAAACAATAAAGGATACTGTTCAAAAAAGAGCACTCGCACAGGCAAGCAATAGATTAAGGATAGAATTGGCTATGCTCGGCAATGATGCAGGATTGATTGGAGCAAGTCTTTTGATAAAATAGTTTCTAAAGGTAAGCGTTCAGCTATCAGCTTTCAGCATTCAGCCAAAATCAGGAAAATCAAGAGAAAATCAAACTCCACAATTTTACACCTTCTCCATTTTGTGGTCTAATCCCTTTGAAACTGACAGCTGACGGCTGATAGCTGAACGCTTACATTTTGCGTAAGTTCTATAACTCAAGTATTTACCCCTATCTTTTCTTCTAACCGCTCTAATCGTTTTTTCAATTCTGTATTCTCTATTTCAACTTCCCTTGCCTTTGTAGATAAATAAGGATCCTGCTGCCACCAATTTATCCCCATCTCCATAGCCTTATCTACTGAAGCGATTAAGAGCCTTATCTTAATATTGAGAAGGTCAACATCAGCCAGTTGAATCTTTACCCAACTTCGCGACTCTAAAAAATAAGTTATTCCAAATCAATGGGTTACAACTTAAGAAAAGCTGGTTTTGGCACTACAGATTTTTAATTTTTCACAGGATTGTTTTTATTGTTTTTCCGGGTAGGTAAGGTAAGGACAA
>JAZDHC010000082.1:0-4379 GCA_043806395.1 Candidatus Desantisiibacteriota bacterium
TCCTTACCTTACCTACCCGGAAAAACAATAAAAACAATCCTGTGAAAAATTAAAAATCTGTAGTGCCAAAACCAGCTTTTCTTAAGTTGTAACCCATTGATTTGGAATAACTTAATTTTTAGAGTCGCGAAGTTGGGTTAACAATATTTTCATCAAGCTCAGCCAAGATAGCCTCCATTGCCATGAGAGAGCTTGGATTGTCATTTACCAGTAAGATATTAGCTTTTTTCATGGTAATCATCTATACACCCCCTTGATTGAATATCTGTGGCTTAATCCCACAAAAAGGCAAGAGCCAGCAAAAAGCATGGAAGGATTGACATAACTGTATGTGGGACAATAAGTTACCCCCCCCCCGAAAAATATTTTGTCAAAAAGCAACATCTCCATTTTATTCCTCCTTTTATGATTTTGAATTCACCACTGTCATTTCGACAGGCTGTTACGGAACTAAAGTTGTCGTAGGGACAGAGCCTGCCCCTGCGAAGGCAGGGGGCTCGTCCCTGTCCGTAAAACGCACCAAATGGTCATAAACGCAACGGATAATCAACAGACGGACACCCACAAGGGGATGTCCCTACGGAATATGGACAACATATTGTATGCATCTTATGCCAAATTCCTATTCCGTAACAACCTGTCGAAACGCAAGCGGATTTCTCACAGTAGTTCGAAATGACAATTGCAGAAGTTCTAAAAATGTATTTTTCCCGCTAATCTGAGGAGAGCCCTAAGAGTTTCTCCCTTGGTTTCCTGTGCCCCCTTATTTCATGCGTTCCACAAGCCTTTTAGAATATTCATCATCTGGCTTTAATTCAAGCACCTTGAGAAATTCATTCCGTGCCTCCTGATATTGTTGCTGCTGGTAATACAAAGAGCCGAGATTACGATGGGTATCCACATTTTTTGGGTCAATTCGTACTATTTCCTGACATTGGACAATAACCAGATCAATCCTTTTTTGCTGGTAATAGATGCGGGCAAGGTTAGTATGAGCATCCAGATTGGCAGGATCGACGAGGACAACTGCCGTAAGATATTTTGCTGCCATATCATCTCTTTTCTGAATTATATAAATTTGAGCTAACTTGCTTGAGAACGATATATTATCAGGAATCTTTTTTAATCCTTCTTCCAGGATAGCGATGGCTTCATTGAATTTGTTTTGCCTGATATAGATATTTGCCACCTTGTCCCGAGCCTCGCTAAATAAGGGATCAATAGAAAACATTAACTCATAGGTTTTTCGTGCATCCTCAAGCATCCCTTTCTTTTCATAGGACATACCCAACAGGTTGTAAAAATTGCTTTCCAGGGGATAAATTTTATTTATCCTTTGTGCCTCGTGGGTAGCCAGATCAATATTTCCCGGCAATTTATCAGCCGTATCCAAATAGGCATGAATGATATATTCGCAGTAGAGCTTTTCCTTTGGGTTAAGAAACAGGGCATTCTTGAATTTGTCAATAGAGGCTACCTTTTCACCTGACCAGTACAGCTTTGCTCCTTGATTATATTCCATATCAGCCTTGTACCAGGGAATGGTTGTTTTAATGAGACAGAATGCCAGTCCAGCAATTAAGCTAACAATAATAGGGATAGCTGCCATCCTGACATTATATGCTTGTCTGGACTGGATTAATCCAGCAACGCAGCCAGTCATGATAAAGAATATTGCCGTACTGGGCAATATCCAGAAACAGAATTGATTCTGGACAAAATATCCCAATCCACCGGAAAGAATAGCTATGGCAAATATGGATTCTTTTCCTGTGGGCATTTCCCTGCTAACCCTTAAACAAACCCTTACGAAAACAAACAAAAACCACAAATATGCCAGAAGCCCTGATAATCCCTTGGTTATAGCCAGATCTATGAGGTCGTTATGTACCCTGTCCGGACGGCCATATTCACCACCCTCATTTCTTATCAAATCTAAAGAACGATATTTAGAATATACCATGCCAAATGTTTCCGGACCCGTACCCAGCAAGGGATAATCCTTGACAATACCCATGGCATCCCGCCACATAAACAAACGGCTGGCTGCCCCGCCAACAAGTTTTGGAGATTTTTGTTCATTACTTGTCTCTGTAGAAACTGTTTGCATAAACCTTTTTAAGGGAGATGTCTCTGGATTCAGGATAAAATAAAGGCTGATTACCGCAATAGACACAATAAGTAATATCAATCTTGACTTCACAGATTGATCAAGCCTTTTTCGGATTAATACCCCAAAAACAATACATGAAGCCATAAAACCTAAGAATGCCCCTCTGGTATTTGCTACAAATATTCCGGATAATATCAGTAGACAGGCTAAACCAGAAAGCCATGGTAGAACACAGTCAACAGTAGGCAGTCGGCGGTAGGTAGTTGACAGTAGATAAGAAAAACCTCTGTTGCCTCCTGCCGATTGCCGACTGCCTCCTGATTTCCCCCCCTGCCTCTTTTCACCCTTGTTCATCAAGTGGCTGACCCCTGACCCCTGCTTTATCAGGTATCCAGCCAATGCCAAAGGAAATACCGTAGCCACGAATGCCCCAAAATAGACAGGATTACCAAAGGTAGAGATAACCCTGCTTGTGCTATACTCTCGCCATCCTATAAGGTCAATGTGCAGGTGTTGAAGGAGTCCATACAGGCTAACCACTGCCCCGCTAAGGATAGCCACCCCCAGAATTCTTAAGATTGCCCCCCTGTCAAGCCAATTTGCCACAATATAAAACAATAAAAGATAATTGAGGAAACTTACCAAGCCTTCGTATCGATAATATGCCCCCCAAAAGCTAAGATATGGACATACAGAAAAGATGGTAGACAATATTGCTATTAGCAAGAAGATAAAAAGTGGCAAGTCAAAAGGGGTATGATAGAATTTAAGCTCTTTGGCGACAAGGGATTTGACTAATAACCCGCCAAGGCAGGTAAGTGTAAATACCTGCATCATGGCCAGCTTGCCCAGCATTACCCCGGACAATCGTGTATCCACCCACCATGGGACAAGGAAAATAATGAGCATCAAGCTGCCTTCGATTATAAATTGACAATATTTAATGAGAATATCAGGTTTCATTTGCAAATACCTTTCATCGCAAAGATACAATTGACAAGGGATTCAAGCAACATAACAGATTTATCACAAAGGCACAAATGGGAAACCGCGGGGACAGCGCCAATACTGTTCGGCACGATTCTTGCTTGTACTATTCTGATGCAGTCATCACAGAAGAGAAACTGGTACTTGCCCCAATTTTTGCAGGCTGGAAGCCTGCTACTTATTCTGCATTCCATTGACTTGATGTAATTGTTCACAATTACACAGTTTAAACAATCACAAGCAAGAATCGCGCCGAACAGTATTGGCGATGTCCCCAGTTTGTTAAAGTTGACGAAGCAGTTTCTCATAATAATTATGAGAGCCAATCCAGAACCAGATTATAGTATCGTTTTCCCTTATACCTAATGCTCTCCATCCTATTCCGACTCTCACTGAGTAAATAGGTTTAATCGACTGTACTTCTTTGAATTCTAAACTTGGATGATATGGATTCTGCTTCCACAATCTGTAATTTTTTCGGGCTTTCTGTTTTATCATATCGGGTAATTTTCGAAAACATTGTATAAAGTCATCTGTTAGTTGAGAATTCATAATTCATCAAACCCCATCTTTTTGGTGCGTCCTGCTCTGAATTCCTCAAGTGCCTGATTAGCCAGTTTCGCAAGTTTATCATGAGACTTAGCCAAGGTTCTATCCCATTTGAATTCGCCCTCAATATCTTCCAGTACTTGTTCTGCAACCTCATCTTGCAGAATTTGTGGAAGTTTTTCTACTTGTCCAAATGCTTTTTCAAGAAGTTGTGTCATAATTGTCTCCTTTCAACTTTTATTGACTCTGCCTAACTATGCTTTGCAGGACACTAATTCTCCTCTCCATTTAGGAAACCGGGGAAAACCGGGAACATCGCCAATTTATTGAATTTTCGGTAATTGCTCAATAAAATGTGGAATTCTCACAACGCCACTACTAAGTGTATAAGATGGAGATTAGCCACAAAGACACCAAGACACTAAGAAAACACTAAGAATATCTTCCTTCGTGCCTTCGTATCTTTGTGGTTAATCCCTTCCACTTTCCACAAGATATTGAGCAATTACAATTTTCGTAACTACTCAGCTATTGTTATATTAAGCACATTTGCAATTACTTAGGAACTTAAAATAACTTTTGTAATATAAGTCATATTATATGCAAGCCAATAATTAACTTTACATATGCCACCAAGACACAAAGACGCCAAGGGACACAAAAGATAAATTAACACTTTGTGTAACTTTGAGCCTTAGTGCCTTTGTGGCAAATTAAATGTCAACTATTT
>JAZDHC010000083.1:0-2546 GCA_043806395.1 Candidatus Desantisiibacteriota bacterium
CATTCTTAATATGTATTGAAGAAGGTTTATCGCTTTAACCACTCCAAAGCATACATTTAACCCCCGCACATGGAAGTAGAAATACCTCCAGATGACATACTCTGGTGTGGAATGAAAGCGATAAACCTATCTCTTATTTACTCACACAAATCGTGATAGAACCAAAAATAAGTTGTATACCAAGAGTCGTCGATTTCCCTACTTAAAACAATCAAATATCTGCCCAAAATGAATCCCGGCAATAGATTTATCCTTCCATTCCCGATATATGGATTCTTTGCCCTCTTTAAGATGACGGGAGACAACCCCATGCTCTATGGAAAGGGCAGCTTCAATATAGGCAGCCAGACGATCACAAGCCTTAAGAATCTCGCCATCAACAGGTGAATATTTATCCTGATTGAAAGAATTGTTTATCTCTTCAGAAGAAACATAGTGTATCAGTTCATCCTGTAATATTCTATCCTTAAAGGGATCAATGATAAAATACCGCATCTCATCACACCATGAAGGCGGAAGAAGGGGAAATATCTTTTCATCTAATTGCTCTTTCTCATAAATACTGATAATCTCTTCCAGCCCCTTGATTGACTTTTTGACCGGTGAAACAATATCCCGTGTCAATGCCTCTGGCAAGTCATGGAAAAGGGCTGTAAAATAATTATTATATAGCCGTTTATCACAGGCATTTACCTCTACTGAACACAGATAGGAAAACATAGCCACAATAAGCATATGCCCTAACACCGATGTTTTGGGTACCCTTTGTGCCTGTGCCCATCTTTGTTGGAATCTCAGGCATCCACAGATATCAATAAAGTCATATGATTTTGTTCCATATCTCAATTTTTGAACACCTACAAGATCATCGTGTTTCTCTATCTCTTGTTCAATGGATCTCTTAGTCTCTTCAATCCTATAAGATCGGGGACTTAAGCTATAAATAATTCCAAATTCCCAACTTGTGGCCAGATAATGGGATGCTTTTAATATCTTTTTCTCGACAACTGCATATTCCTCATCAAAGAGATACTGCTCAAACCGTTTGGCAAAATCCCCTTTTATTTCATGAGTACTATCCTTAAGCTGGTCAAGAACCCAGCGGTTGATCTCTTTGCCTTTTTCAGATATTATTCTGTGAAACACTGCTGGTTTTATATCTGTGATAATAACCCGTTGCAGAAATTCAAAGATACCGCCCTCAATAATCAACCTCCAGTTGACAGGGGTATTTTTTATGGTTTCTTCGAATTTTCCTACAACAAAGGCAATGATCATCTTGTGTGCCTGTTTGTCAAGCTCTGTTAATTCTACACGCCTGATATGGTCATTCCACCTTTGAATACTGGCAGCATCATAAAATGTCCGAAGAATAGCTTCTCTAATCATGTTTTTTCTCCTATAATATGTAAGTTTCAGCCATTGCAAAAAATGGTTTCAATCCCAAGTTTTTATCGTATTACCCCTACTTTACCAGTCTTCTTATTCCCCACGATGTCTGTGATGAGGTAGATATAGATACCAGAAGTAACCTTTTCACTCTCAGAGTTGCAGGCATCCCAACTTTCCTGAGGTGAACTTACATGAATTTCTCGCACTAACTCACCGGCAATATTGAAGATTTTGATGGTGAAATTTTCTGTCAGTTTGTCAAATCTTATCCCTATGCCTGCATGTTTGTCTGCGTAATATGGATTGGGATAGGCAATTGCTTTCTCAAGGGTAATCGGAAAGCCAGAGCCCATCAGGATATAGTATGAGAAATGCGGGACAAGAGCACAAACCAGACTATTTTCATAATCTATCCATGAGTCAGGAATCGGCCACCATATCGCATCTGTCTCGGTACCCATTAACCAGTAAATCCTTAACGAAGACACCTCTAAACCCTGGGAATAAGTCGGGATACAGTGTCGGAGTATATTCAAAAATTAAAAGTCAATGAACGATTATATCGTCACGGAGTAACCAGCTCCGGATACTGGGAAATTAAGGAGATGACATAATGTGTGGATTTACAGGCTTCTTCCACCAATGAAGATTTGCTCAGTCCACGAAAACCCAAAGGATATGAGAAATTATTTACTAATTTTCAGGCTAAGATTGGGATGAAAGAGTTTGAGAAATTGGACAAATACAACCAGCACAGAAAACATATCGCTGGATTGTATGATAGGCTCTTGGGAGAAAATGACTTATCTGTTGCTTATGCTGCAAATCCAGAGGGGCATATTTATTTGCGGTATCCATTGCTTGTCAAGGATAAAAATGCAATCCTGAAGGCAGCCCAGCTTCAAAACATAGAAATTGGCGATTGGTTTATCTCTGTGCTTCATCCTCTGGATGCTCCTTTGAATACGGCATGTTATAAAGATGGAGATTGTCCGGTAGGTGAAGAAATAGCCAGACACCTCATAAATCTTCCTATCCTCCCAAATAAAATTCCTAATCCAAAGATTACTTCTACTCTCGTAACTACTCAGCATAATTCATTTGCAAAATGATTTGTATAATAGCATACATAATAATCTATCACATTTTACATT
>JAZDHC010000084.1:0-11850 GCA_043806395.1 Candidatus Desantisiibacteriota bacterium
TTGTACACCAAGAGCCACTGAGACGCTTGGCTGGCAAGGCGTGAGAAGCGAGCATACTACTGTATGTAAGCGACGAACAACGAAGCCAGTCAAGATGTATCGGTGGCACGACTGTACAAGTTATTTTTTCTTGACGACTTAGTACTGGAAGGTTTGAAAATGAATGAAAAAGAATTATTTGGTAAAGACATGGAAATTGTTGACATTTATCCACGGAAAGACTTAACGGCAATTGACAGTGTACATCAAAAAAAAGATTTTGGAACAGTAGAAAATAGAGATAATCTGGCTCAGGCACTAACCTTGAGATTGATTACACCTGTTGGGATGTTGAGTAATCTGGGACATAGCAGCTATGGCTCAAGGCTGTATGAATTAATTGGACAGTTAAATAATCCTACGAATCGAAAATTAGTAGAACTTTACGCTAAGGAAGCTATTCTGCAAGACCCACGAGTCAAAGAGATTACGAAAATTACTGTAGAAACCCTGGATTATAAAAATGGGCAGGTAGATATTCATATTGCCCTTATCCCTATTGAAACTCAGATGCCATTGAATTTTGTGGTACCATTTTATTTTGAATAATGGAGATTTTTTAAGATGAGTTATGTTGAAAAGAAGTATCGGCACATACTTGAAGATGTTTTAACTAAATTGACCGGTGGGGTTAATGAAGAATATGTATTTAAGGAAAATAAATATGACTTAAAGGTACTCCCTGTAGAAAATATTGTTTTCGTAGCAGGTGTTCTGGAAGGTCAATCATATACCTTTAGTCAGGGAGCGGACTATAAACTGCAAGACAACAACAAAACCCTTGAATGGATAGGCAAAAAGCCGGATAATGGCACTACCTTTTATATAGACTATTATCCTAAAACAGCTATTTCGCCTATTACCGATAGGAACATAGGCAGCGTTAGCCGAACCATCACAGAGGCATTCAGTCTTGAAATAGCTAAACTTCATGCTCAACTCAAATATGTCTATCTCAATGCTTTTATTGATACCGCTACTGATAACTCCTTAGATTTGTTAGTGGCAATTCTGGGTGTAGAACGATTTAAGGCAGGTTATGCTGTGGGCGAAGCAACCTTTTCAAGGAATACACCTACCCCGGCAGATATTTCTATACCGGTAGGAACAATTATCACAGATAGAAACGAACCGCCACATGAATATCAAATTACTCGGGAAAAGGTATTGAAAAAAGGCGATGTTGAAATAGACCTTCCAATCAGGGCATTAAACCAGGGGGAAGGTGTTAAGGCAGAAACACTTACCCTTATGCCTAAACCAGTATTAGGCATAGAAAAAGTGAGTAATATTGAGGCTACTTCAATAGGTGTTCAGGATGAGACTGACGAAGAATTGAGAGCAAGGGCAAAAAAAGTAGTTAAAGCTACCAGCACAGCTACAATAGAAGCCCTCAAGATCTCTTTGTCTGGTTTAGACTTTGTGAAATCAGTTAATATTGTTGATCAACCAAAAGGTGTGGCTGGAAGGGTAGATATAATTATTGATACGGATGGATCAGTTGATCAAGCGAAGATACTGGAGGTTGTTAACAATGTCAAGGCTGCTGGGGTTTATGTCAAGGTGGGAACCACAACCAAAATATACCCTGTGTATACGCTAAAATTGACCCCTGTGGAACAAACCTATACCAACGAAGAAATCGAAGCAATTAAAACAGATATTAACAAGAAGGTAAAGGCATACTTTGATTCTTTGGAGACAGGTAAAAATGTAATAGCCAATAAAATTATATCTCTGGCTATGAGCAATGAAAAGGTTCAGACAGTAGAGATAACCGGGGTAAGTGTAACTAAGGAAGGGGTAGCGGGTGAGATACCAACTAAGGTATTGTTAAATAAAGATATTTATGTTGATAGTTTTGAAAAGGTATCTTTTGGTGAATTAATAGTTTTTGAGTCAATAAAGGCAGCGGAAGAGGTAGCACCCATAGGAGAAATAAAGGAGGTACATCCTATATTAGCAGACCTTTCGATTCAGGCTAAAGCAGCTGAAATGGATGAATCCAGACTTAAGGCAGTGCTTACTTCTAAATCTAAGGTGTTTTTCTCAGATCTGGCAGCTGGCGAAAAGATTATCTTTGGTTTACTTAAAAAAGAACTTGAGGATACAAAGAGCCGTTACACAATAGAAAAAGATAGCTATTTACAACTGATTCATACATTAGATGGGCTTACTGTAACCTTGAAACAAGATTATCAGGAAGACGAAATAAGAAAGGATGAGGTTGTGGAATTACGGAATGTTGAGATAAAAATAATAGGGGGTTGATGGTGGAAACCAAGCCTAAAATTATCAGGCATTTGCCGGGAATATATCAAGCTCAGGAAAAAAAATCACTCTTCTATTACTTTCTTAATGCTTTTGAGCAGGAGTTAGAACAGATTGAGGAGGAGATTAAGGCTGTTGTTGCCTCACATGTAGTTGATTTTGCAGATAAAAAAGTGGATAGAATAGATGATTTGGCGAAGATAGGGGTGCTATTTGATATTAAGCCCAAAATGGATGAAAAGATAAATAACTTCAGGGAGAGATTAAAAGAGACAATAAAACTCTATCTGGGTGGGTTGGGTACGGCTGAAGCGGTGATAGGAATGACCGCCATACATTTTGGGTGTAAGGTCAAGAAAATTACGCTGCCAACGATAGAGCAACCCTTTGTAACTAAGGCAATGATAGATGAATTTGAGATTGAGGTAATTGATAATCCACCCCAGTTTGTCTCAACTCAAAAAGAAGTAGTAATTGGCGAGGACTGGGATGTCTATAATAATGGCTTGTTTGATGTATTGCCGGACATAATAATAACATGTTTAGACAAGGTAGTAGTCAACCCGCAGATTACTAATTCTACCACCAACCAGATTATCGTATATAATGGAATAATTCCTGAGGGTAAATCATTGGTGATTACCTTTGATGGCGGCTTAAAGGCAGAGATAGATGGGAAGAATGTTAGTAGTGAATTATTTATATTGAAAGGAAAGGACTTTGGTAATGCCAGATTTGACCTTTCCTCCTTTGCTGATGTGGAGACGAGTTTTGTTCTTCCATCGGGCAGGTCTTGCTTGAAGTATCTTTCTTCTTCAGGCAAGTTTGATTTTGATTCTTTTGACCGGGCTACTTTTTATAAGTTAAAGGTAGGTGAATTTGACGAATCATGGTTTGATCAAGTAATCTTTGCTACTCCCCCGGAAGCTGAGATTAAATTCTCATGGCAAGAAGCCAGAATGGCTACATTCTGGCTTGATCTGCCTTATGAATTGTTTAAGAGAGATGTTAATATATCTATTCTATCAGAAGATATTAACATAGTTAAAGCAGCCGGGGTAAAGGCTATTATTCACCTGAGTTATGGTTACAAGGAAAATGAAAACTTCCTCCAATGCCAGAAGTTAAGGGATGAGATTCCTTTGTTCAAGATCACAGCTCAAGATAAGGAAGAGATGTCTATCAATGACAAATTGAGCGGGATACGATTATTGGGTGGCGTCTTTGTGGAGGGACAAAAGAGCAGTGATAAATTAATCGGGATGCAGTTGTTAAACAATGCCTTTGTGGATAGACAGGGAGGCAATGATAGCTTGAGCGAAATACGGTTATCAAGAAATGCCTTAAAGGATGGACAAGGAGGCAATGATAAACTGAGTGGGATACGGTTATTAAACAGTACTGTTGTGGATACTCAAGGAATCATCGATAGATTAACCTTTAAGGGTGTCTTTGATTTGACCCGTTCTGATGTATCTACATTTGCGTGAAAAAAACTTAAGGGCTTGAGAAAAAATAAGTTGTACACCAAGAGTCACTCAAAGACTCGCTTGGCTGGCAAGGCGTGAGAAGCGAGCATACTACTGTATGATTGCTTCGAACAACGAAGCCAGTCAAGATGTATTGGTGACACGACTGTACAAGTTATTTTTTCTCAAGCCCTAAAACAAGGAGGTAACAACAAGTGCAGATTAATGATGGACAACAGATGTATGGCAATGTAAGAATTACCCTTAAGGATGAGAATGGCAGGGTGATAGAAGAAAGAAAGGTAAGGAATGCTATCGTTAATAATGGTAGAGAGTTGGTGGCAAAGCTATTAGTTGGAGAAACAGGTGCAGGAATAGGAGCAATTACTCATATGGCTGTTGGCAGTGGAGTTGCCCCAACCATCTCAAGTATGGAGGGGTTAGAGGTTGCAGCACCACCACGGTCAATTATAGGGAAAAAGACGGTAACTATGGTTGGTGAAGAGGCACAGATAGACATAGAGGCTACCTTTAAGGGCGAAGATATTGTTCCTACAGGAACTGTAGGTTTAAGGGAAGCGGGAATATTTACAGCAGTGACTGGGGGGATTATGTATAACCGAGTAACATTTGATGAGATACCATTACGGGCTGGACTTGAGATTACCTTACAATGGAAACTCTGCTTTCCTGCATCTATTTAGGGAGTTAAATTATGTTGTAATGAAAGGTTAAAGCCTGAAATATAACAATTACAAAAAATCAACAAAAGGGGTGATAATTATGGCAAAACAAGATACACCAATGTTTAAGCCTGCTACTGCAGGGGATTTAATTAAGGCGGACGATTGGAATACCATACAGCGAGAAGAACGGTATGCTTTACGGTATCATCGACATAGACGAGACTCGACTGTAACAGATAATGCTTATGATTCAGGTTCAGAGGATAATGCTAAACAGATCGAAACACTTGATTTAGCTGATAATGCAGTGACTACGGCAAAGATTGCCGATGGGGCAGTTTCTGAGTTAAAGATTGCTGCTAATGCGGTAACTGAATTAAAAATTAAAGATGCTGCGATTACTTCCATTAAGATTGCTGATAAGTCAATTACAGATACGCATATTTCTGATGCTAAGATTTCCGAAAGCAAACTTAAACTGAACTTTCCAACGCATGATAATTCTAATGACCTTACATCAGCTCAGAAATCAGGTTTAACCGGAGCAGGAGATACTAATCTCCATATCCATGATGGTAGATATTACCAGAAGAGTGAGATCGATCCAGTAATCACTCGTATCAGGCATGCTACTATGGATAGTTGGGTCGAGGGAGGCAATATTACATATACTGGCCCTATAAATAATGTGTATCGGTTTGAACTTGATTTGATGTGTTGTATCATAAATGGAGCAGAGGTAAATTTCCCTGAAAAGAAGATACAGGTCGCAGCTATCTTAGAAGGTGGGAAATATGCTGTTCTGGCTACAAACAATAAGGAGATTAGATTTATAGACACATCAGCTCCATCTCTGAGAAGATGGTTATGTGAGTTGATGGTCTACAGAAAAGAAACAGATGCTATAAAATATATTCCTCTGTATTTCTTTGAAAGGAAACCCGGGGAAACGGTTTTAAGTGAAACCGATTTGCGAAAAGGTGGGATGTTGGATGCCCTGACAGAGGCTATTGAGGAGATTGATAGAAAATTTCAGGATCCAATTGATGGGGCAAAGATAATGGATGGATCTATAACCTCTGCTAAATTGAAGATTGAGAATTTAGGGGTTAATGGGAATTTGAATGTAGGGAAGAATTTGATAGTTGGAGGCAACATTGTGCTACAAAACCTGTCGTTGGCTTCTGACAATGCCAAAGGTAATGTTGGGATTGGGACGATGACACCCTCGTTTAAAAATCATATTACAAGTGATATTACAATGGATGGAGATATTACTGCGGGGACATCGCAACTTTCTGTGGGTGGTAGTGAGATGGTTGGAAAACGCATGTTGTTGGGTTACGATACAAATGGTAATGGCTTTGGTTTTATCAAGGCAGGTAATTATGGTGTCACTTGGACACCATTAGCTTTACAACCCAATGGAGGCAATGTCGGCATCGGGACGGCAACGCCACGGACAACGTTAGATGTAAACGGTCATCTCAGGGTAAACGGTGTTTTCATAGCAGGTGGTGCCAAGACTGGCTATGTAGCTGACCAATTTATCAACAATCTTGGCGAACCCCTTGAACAAGGGGATGTGATAGTGCTTGGCAAGAATCAAGCATCATTATATTACGGGCTGGATAATAACATCCCTATTCCTGAGGTTGATTTAACTGATATACCCTATGATACCCGAATTTGTGGGATTGTTGCTGAGATATCACCCATAGGGATGGAAGAAGTACCAACAGAACAAGGGAAAGGAAAAAAGAAGAAAAGTAAGGCTGAGGAAGAGGTGTTTGATAAAACAAAGGTTGGTCTCAATCAGAAGGGATTAGAGGTGTTTGATAAAACAAAGGTTGGTCCCAATCAGAAGGGATTAATGGTAACCCTTGGTGCTTATGCCCATTGCAAGGTAGATGCTGATATTGCCGCAATTGAGGTTGGTGATTTGCTGACTACCAGCCCAACACAAAGATATGCCCAAAAGGTATTAGACAAATCTCAAGCTGTTGGAGCAATCATTGGCAAGGCATTAGCTCCACTTGAAAAAGGCAAGGGGAAGATACCGGTGTTGGTGATGTTGCAGTAAAGATGCGGGATGCGAAATTCAGGATGCAGGGGGAAAAAGGCGATATGGAGTGCGGTAGCTTGCTACCACTTTTCTGAGTGCGTGTGATTTGCGTTTGTCAAGGAAAAGCGAAAGCAAGTGCCAGAGGTGCTACCTCCTTTCGCACTCCAAAGCCCGCCCAAAGGGCGATAATTTAACTCTGGTGTGAATTCATCTGGAAATATTCAATAAATCTTATGAGGAGGAAAAAATGAAGGAAGGACTACAAAAGCGGTTAGAGGAATTAAAAGAGGAGTTTCAAAAAGGACAGCAGCAACTTGATACCTTAGACAAGCAACGGGCTGAATTACGGGATACTTTGCTGCGAATAAGTGGGGCTATTCAGGTGTTGGGGGAAGAGGTGGAAAAAGGGGAGATTGAAAAGGAAGAAGATCAAATTGTAACCTAATGGTTATGGCAGTAATTCTCATTATGGCATTTCAACCTTTATTTAGACAGGAGGCAAATTATGAACTGGAAAAATCTAATTGGAAAGATAGCACCTACAATAGGAACGGCTATAGGCTCACCATTATCAGGCATGGCAGTCTCTGTGGTATTAAATGCTCTTGGTGTCAAGAAGGAGGATGAGATTGAGGAGGTTATTAAAGACCCTGAGGCTTTAGTCAAACTCAAGCAAGCAGAGATGGATTTCAAGGCTAAAATGAAGGAACTGGATATTAATATTGAGAGGATAGCCAAAGAGGATAGAGATAGTGCCAGACAAAGAGAAATAGCGGTTAAGGATAAAACACCCTCTATACTTGCTGTCGGCTATACCATTGGATATTTTGCTGTACTTATATATATTCTCGGGTGGGGTCAAAATATCAGTGGAGGTGTAAGAGATCTGATTAATATACTCCTTGGTGCTTTATCTGCCGCACAAGTAAATATTATCGGTTATTATTTTGGCTCAAGCCATGGCTCAGCACAAAAGAATGAGATGCTTTCAAGAGGAATGATGAATAACTAATTATAGAGATGGGCTAAAAAATGGGGCATAGTTCTCAAAAGAGGAAAAATTCCACAGACAAACAGCGGGCAGAATTGCGGGATACTTTGCTGCGGATTAGTGGGGCAATATAGGTGTTGGGAGAAGAGATTGGGAAGGAAGAAGAGGAAATTCCTCAGGGGCATAACAGGGTCAGACCTCGACAGGCTGTTACGGAATAGGAATTCGGCATGAGAGGCATACAACATATTGTGCGAATCTCATTGGCAGATACCATATATAGTATGGTGTTGTCGCTGATTTTTAGTTCCGTAACAGCCTGTCGAAAGCTGAACAGACTCTCTTTTTGGCTTGCCTCTACAAAAGCATTCAGTTTTCAATGTCTGACCCCAAAATGCTTCAAAATGCTTCTGACCCCAAAATGCTTAGTCCGGCGATTATAACACACTCCAAACAGTGGAACAATCAATACCAGATCTCGAAAGCATAATTAACCAAGAAATAATTGCAGCAACATATCTAATTGCCTAATGATTGTTAGTATGGATATGTTGCGTGGTTTTAATAAAATATTTTGGAGAAGGAGGTAATCTATTGCAATACCTATGGTTACAATGAGTATTAGTGATAAAGTATGTAAAATGTCTACTTTTTTATGCGAGGAGGTTAGTTATGGAAACGACTTTTGGAAGTTTTGGAACAAATCTGTTTCAGAGTATTGAACAAATTCATCAAATATGGTTCAGCGAATTCGGGGATAAATTTCAAGATAGTTGGAAAGAACCTGAGAATGCGATAGAACAAGTTATCAAATTAGCTCGCGAGAATTTAGCAAAGAATAAAGGATTAGGTACGATTAGTGATTGCCACCTCACTCTGTTTTTGCGTGATCCAATTACTGATCGACTTGTATTGTCGTATTCTACTAATGATAAACTCAACACTGGGAATAATGGAATACCCGCAAACTATTTTTCTGATGCTGGAAAAGAAGCAAACTTTGATAGGAATACAAAAAGATGCTACTACAAACTACATGATCGACTTTCATTGAGCGATGCTGATAAATGTAGCGAGATGGTATGTAAAGAGCGTGGACTAACTGGTTGGGTTGCAGTCACCGGCATTCCCCTGATAATTAATAATTCTAATTATACTAACTACTCTGCAAGTAATTTTCTTGAAGATACACTAATAAGTGATCAATGTATAACTTATGGTAAGCCTCTTTGGGGATGCAGGATATCTGAATTTCCACAAAGAAATAGAAATAATTGGTCGTTACGATATATGGCTGTTCCAATAAAATCACTAATCAACTCTAATGAGACAATAGGTGTACTGCGATTTGTTGCTCGTTTATCGATTCCTGAACTGACCCAAGTAGATTTGTTGTTTTTAGAAGAAATTGCCAATGTGATAACCGCACTTAAAAATATAGGAGGGGTTAAGATAATTGTCAATCGGGATGAAGAGCTTGAAAAGGAAAAAATGATATTTGAGTCAAGAGGTGATTTCTCGCGATTTCTCGAGTTTGTGTCACGCAATCTGAGGTCTTATATAGCTTCTCTGTATATCTCTCTAAAAAAAGACAACGGTGGATTAATATTGAGACTTTTTGATGCTTATGGTATTGCAAATAAGACTGGTGAACTACGAAGCTTGGAAGAAATTCAGGATTATGATCATAACAATAATGGTTTGACTTACAGATTATTATCAGAAAATGAAATTAAAGTGTACGACTCTGTAGTTAGGGCTGATGGATGGACAGGCTTGAATACAAAGTTATTTTATAGGAATGCTCTTGCAAATTTAGGGATGGGAGTGGATGATAGTAATTTAAAGGATGTCATTGGTAGATATAGAATTAAACTGATGGGATGTAGACTGAAACAAAATCCACAAGAAAATCCAGTAGGTGTCTTGAAAGTCGAGTTTCCTGTAACATTTGATGATAGCAAGCATTATAATAATGACGATCAAAATTTCTTTGAGAAATGTGCAGAAATATTAATGGAGGAGATTGCTAATTATAAGCATTTTATAGAAGAAAATATGCCTGATCAAAGAGTAGATGTTAAAGATTTTGTCAGATATTTAGTGCATATACAGCGATACAAACTTCTTGAACCACAGGAAGATTTTAGTAGATTTTGGTCGAATGTTAAAGAATTTGCCATAAATAATGAACAAGCAATTAAGGCTGCTACCTATGATATGGCAGGAAATTCTGATATATCAGCCTTGAATTTAGCATGGGAAAAACCACAAGGGATAATTAATGAGAGATTGTTATGGTTAGTTGTTGAGAAAGCGTTAGATGTTCTTGCTCAGTTATTTATTAACAAAATTAATTAGAAATTGGGAAGGGCATAACAGTAACAGAAGTAACAGAGGTAACAGGGTCAGACTACCATATAAAAGTCAAGAATTTTTTTAATTTTTTCTTTAATATTATTGGATACAATTTCCCCTTTCCCCAAAAATAGAGCAATTTCAAGGCGTTTGGGGGTAAAATTAATATTGTCAGATAATATCTTGACATAATTGTCCATAACTGATAAAATAGAATCAAGAGAGTAAGATGTCCTTTCCAGTTAATTTTCCTCAAAGGATCTACTCTGGTAAATACGGTTTTGCACCAAGCTACCAATTCAGAGTTTGAGGAGGAAAGGAAATCATGCTGACCCACGGGTTTGCCCCATGATCTCGACAGGCTGTTACGGAACTAAAAATCAGTGACAACACCATACTATATATGGTATCTGCCAATGAGATTAGCATAATATGTTGTATGCCTCTCATGCCGAATTCCTATTCCGTAACAGCCTGTCGAAGGATTTTCTCCTCCTCTTAAACTCTTGCTTTTTATCATTCGCACATGCCAGTAGCAAGTGCAACAATATTGCGGTCAGCCTGTCAACTAATTATAGTTGAAAAACGACACTTATTGTGTTATACTCTTCGTGGAATTACAATACGAGGAGGAAAGCATGGCATACAAACACATAACCGAGGAGGAGCGAGGTTATATTTATCGATGGATTCAAGAGAAACATAAGAATTGTAAGATTGCAAAACTTCTGGGACGGGCAACAAGTAGCATTTCGCGGGAGATAAAGCGGAACAAAAAACAACGCGAGTATCATTCTAAGCAAGCACATGAGATGGCAGTAGAACGAGCTCATCGTGTAGGTCCGCGTACATTCACAGAAGAGATGCGTAAGGATGTTGAAAATCGTATTCGCATGAAGGAAACACCAGAGATGATACAAGGGCGTGTTCGACTTGAGGGTCGTCCAATGGTGTGCAAGGAACGCATCTATCAGCATATATATACAGACGCAAAGAACGGTGGAGACTTGTGGGAGCATCTGCCAAGAGCAAAGCGTAAACGACACAGGCGGTGTCCACGAAAGGATGATCGTGGGCGTGGACGGATACCAGATCAACGAAGAATCGACACACACCCAGTGGAAATAGAGACCCGTGAGCGTGTTGGAAATTGGGAAGGCGATTTAGTGGTAGGTGCACATGGAACTGGCAATTTGGTGACACTTGTCGAACGCAAAACGCGTTTCTTGCTTGTTGGGCATGTACAAAGCAAGGATGCCACAGAAGTTAGCAACAAAATTACGAGTCTTTTTGCTAATATTTCGAAACAAGCACGGGAAACGATCACTTTTGACAACGGGAAAGAGTTTGCCTACCACAAGGAGATAGCTCGGCAGAACACGATGGATGTATTCTTTGCACATCCATATCATTCTTGGGAACGAGGTACAAACGAGAACACAAATGGACTAATTCGTCGGCTGTACCATAAGGGATCATCATTTGCAAACATTGGTGAATCAGAGCTGGCCAAAATTGATCAGTATGTAAATGATCGACCACGGAAATGTTTGGATTGGTGTACACCGCGAGAGGCTATGAATGCCTTCCTTGTCGTTGCCCCGTAATGAACCGGGGTGGACAGAGCATAGTTTGAAGATTTTTTCAGCTATGGGAGAGCTGGCGGACTTCTTCGGGGTACCCCCTTCAGAAGTCCGCCAGCTCTCCCATAGCTACTGCTTTGTGCCTAAATACATTTTTCTATTGACTGCAAGACATAATATTGCTATAATACATAAAACGAGCAGGAAAAGAACCATTGAGAGCATAACACAGACAAGTAGTGTTGCACTCACCCAATCCGAGGATTATCCAAGTAATCCGCCGAAGCAGTCGCAGGTAAAGGCATTAGAGCAGGAGATTGACCAGATGGTGTATCAACTTTACAACTTGACCGATGAAGAGATACGGATTGTAAAGGAAGGAGTGTGT
>JAZDHC010000085.1:0-3445 GCA_043806395.1 Candidatus Desantisiibacteriota bacterium
CTTCTCCTGTGCCGTGAAATTTTCCCTCTTTTTCTCACCCATAATATTCCTCCAATTAGATAGATTTTTAACCCCATTCTGATTATACACTATCGCTAAATAAAATGGAAGAAAATTATGATCCCGTCTGAAGCAACACAAAACCTTGAAAAGGGAATGCAAATGAATCTGCTTTCTGCATTCAAGGTTTGCCCAAATCTCCCATTGAGATTGACGCAACGCCTTGCCAGCCAAGCGTCTCGGCGACTCTTGGTGTACAACTTATTCTTTCTCAAGCCCTTAGATTCCTCACAGTAGTTTGGAATGACAGTAAAGTGTTCAATCCTGTAATCCTGTTTACATGAAATGTTACTTTTGCCACCACTGGTTAAACCTGTCCCCATTTATTCATACGGCTGTATCCAGCCCTCACACAACCCTTCTTGATCCAGCCACTTGAGTGCATCATCATATTCTTGTTTAATAATCCTTCGATTAATGGAAGGATAGGATGCAGCCTTATTGGCTGGAAAGTATTGAGACATCAAGCTGATATGTACGACCGTGGATATTTCCTGAGCCAACATTTTCAACACCCCTTTGGTGCCAGCAATCCCTTCCGGCAATACCAGATGCCGAACAATCATCCCCTTTTGGGCAATCATCTGTTCATCAACGATTAATGAACCTGCCTGTCTCCACATCTCTTTTAAGGCAGTCAGATTGACCTCTGGATAGTTTGGGGTATTTGAATATTTTTTAGCCATTTGAGGGTCTATATATTTAGCATCCGGCAGGTAGATAGAGATTATCCCATCCAATAGCTTTAGCATTTCTATGCTTTCATAGCCATTGGTGTTCCAGAGGATTGGGATATTCAAACCATCCCTTGCAGCCAGTTCAATAGCATAAAGAATTTGTGGGGTAAAATGTGTTGGTGTGACAAAGTTTATATTATGGCAACTATTTTTCTGGAGCTTCAGCATCATGCGAGCTAATTCTTCAACTCTTATCTCGTTGCCTGCACCAAGTTGACTGATGGGATAATTTTGACAAAATACGCATCGCAGGTTACAATTGGCAAGAAAAATGGTACCAGAACCACGGTATCCAGATATAGGAGGTTCCTCGCCATGATGAGAATTACAGCTTGAAACTATTGGTAATAGCCCTGACCCGCAAAATCCTTGTTCACCCTTTAGTCGATTAACCCCGCAATTTCTTGGACATACCCGACACTTCTCCAGCATCCTGTATGCTTCTTGTACCCGTTGTGTTAGTACACCTGATTGATAAAGACTCAAATACGATGGCTGCAAGGGATACCTCCTTTCAGTGAAAAGGTCGTAAGGTAATCGGTAGCTAATCACTACCTTTCCTACCTTATGACCTTATGACCTCCCCACCTCCCCCATCCTTCGGGCAAGGCTAAGATTAAGTTCGTGTCCTGATTTAACAGCAATCACATGCCCCTGGATGGGTTTGCCTATCAAGGATAGGTCACCAATCAGATCCAAAATTTTATGTCTGACTAATTCATCCTTAAACCGCAAGCTATTTAAGAAATTATCCTCTCCAATAACCACAGCGTTTTCAAGACTTCCACCCATTGCCAGCCCTTGTTTCTTGAGTTGTTCTACCTCTTTAAGGAAACCAAATGTTCGGGCTGAGGCAATTTCTTGTCCAAAAATCTCTGGAGAAATGGAAAAGGAGGCGAATTGAGAACCCACAAAAGAATCCTCAAGATGAAGGGTAAAGCTAATGCAATAATCTTCAGATGGAAGGACAACAATATGACTGTTTTCTGTTGATACCCAGACAGGGGATAATATTTTAATAGGCGTTTTTGACTCATATCCATCCTGACAGATAATGGAAGCCTCTTTGAGTAATTCTACAAACACTTGAGCACTTCCATCACCAGCTGGAATCTCAGGTGCTGACACCTCGATAATCAAATTATCTATTCCCAATCCATTTATTGCAGCCAGAATGTGTTCAACAGTCTTTATCTCAGTTAAATCATGCCTTAGCGAAACCCCTCTATGGGTATTATCAATGAACTCAATCCTTGCTGGCACACAAATGGAATCAGGCATATCCGACCGAAAGAATATAATTCCGGTATCTGGCAATCCTGGACGAAGACAAAGGTGTACCTTGTTTCCGGTATGGAGACCTATGCCAGAATAAGTTATTGATTTTTTTATAGTTTTTTGCATGTGTCCTCGTTTCCCACACAATATCAGAATATCAGGGTCAGACCCAATACTGTTCGGCACGATTCTTGCTTGTATTATTCCGATGCAGTCATCACAGAAGAGAAACTGGTACTTGCCCCAATTTTTGCAGGCTGGGAGCCTGCTACTTATTCTGCGTTCCATTGACTTGATGTAATTGTCCACAATTACACAATATTTTGTGGTAGTCAAAGCTCATAAATCCTTCGAAAGTCCTTAAGTCAGTGCCATTCGGGACAGCGTCTATTTTTTCAGACTTTTAATAGTCGCTGTTCCCAGTTTCCCCCATTGAATTTTTATACAAAACTTGATTGAGTTGTTTCCAAAATTGGAATTCCGGTTGTTTTTATTTCCCAAACCAGCGGATCATCAATAATAAAAGTATTTGGACGAAACGGTACAGGCTCTATGCGATTGTCAATTTTATTGGCTATTACAGTTAATCTGATGCGTTCTTCCAAACGGCTCTTTATAAAATCAGGAGAGACAACGGCAATGTCAATATCACTCCATACATGTTCTTTATTTTTGGCATATGAACCGAAAAGATAAACCGCACTGAGCCTTATTCCGTTATCAGTTAATTTTGCAATAAATAACTGAATTGATTTTTTTATTATATCATTGATCTGAACCATTTGTAAGTCTCCTCTATTTGTTCCAACTCTGTCTTTGTATATTCTTTGGTGCATTTTTTTCTGAACTCTCCGGTAAGCTCAGGATATCTTGCTTCAAGATTGTATGCTGTGATTTTTATTAAAGCCTTTTTTTGATCATCGGAAAGCGGAACATTTATTTTTTCTACAAGTCTGAGCAAATCATGGGTAAAGGGGGCGTGTTGTTTTTCTTTCTCAACATAAAAGGCTTTAAGAATCTTTTCAACTGCAAGATGACCAAAAAATAATGAATATGAATAGTCATCTTTTTCATAAAGATGCCAGGCAACTTTTAATGACTCGGCAGCCTCATCTTTCCAATATTTTATTATTGCATCTGTTCTAATTTGCTCTGTGTTCATATCATATTTCCTTCGCTGTATTCTGTTCTATATCCAGACCTCGTAAATTTATAAACCGGGGATAGCGCCAATACTGTTCGGCACGGTTCTTGCTTGTACTATTCTGATGCAGTCATCATCAGATAGAAACTGGTACTTACCCCAATTTTTGCAGGCCGGAAGCCTGCTACTTATTTCTGCGTTCCATTAACTTGATGTAATTATTCAC
>JAZDHC010000086.1:0-8579 GCA_043806395.1 Candidatus Desantisiibacteriota bacterium
TCCTTATTTCTGATAGCAAATCGCAGCATCAATGGGGTGATTAACACAGAAACAATGACCACAAGTACTATGGCTGAAAAAATATCTTTGGATAGTATCCCCAGATTCAAACCAATTGAGGCAATAACCAAGGTCAATTCATTTCTTGGAACAAGGGCAATGCCAATAATCAATGAATCCTTAAGATTAAACCTGCCTATCTTTCCGCCTATAAACCCACCCATAACTTGACTGATAATAGTTGAAAGGACAAGCACTATCCCAAATAGCCCTACATTACCCATAGCCTTAATATCAAACAAAAGCCCGATATTAAGAAAAAAGAATGGGACAAAGAATCCATTGGAAATACCACTTATTCTATAACTCATTGTTTCTGTTTTGAATCTTGGAATCATGGAGATAGAGATGCCAAATAAAAAGGCACCAACAATAGCACTCAGTCCCATTTTTTCTGTAAGATAGGCAAGCATAAAGAGTACGCCTATGATTATGGCAAAGTTTGCCTCTTCCACAAGCATTCGATCCGTTAATCGAGACAGCCAGGGGAAGACATATTTGCTGGCTAAGAATATCAATAAGCCAAAACCTGCTGCCTCAAGAAAAATAATGATAATGGTAAGAGATGAAATATTGCCTGTTTGAATAATCCCCATGACAATGGAAAGGATAATTAACCCAATAAAGCTGTCAGCAACAGCTGAAATAAGGATGGTACTTCCAGCCGCAGTAGCCAGATACCTCATGTCAATTAAGGCACGAAGGCTGACACCAATACTGGTAGCAGACATAGCCAGACCCACCATCAATGCTCCATTGATTGCCGACTGATGAAAAATTGTTGATGAAAAGAGAATTGCTACCAGAAAGCCGCCAAGAAAGGGAAAGATTGTTCCCAGAATAGCTGTTGGCAGGGATCTTTTAATAGAACCAGCAAGCCTTTCCAATTCAATCTTTTCAAATCCTATGGAAAACAACAAAAAGATGATGCCTATCTCTCCAAGAAGTTTAATTACCGCAGCAGAATGAGTCAGAATACCATCTGGAGTAGAAATAATAATAAGCCCCAGTATAGGACCCAGAATAACCCCCAGTATAATCTCACCAAAGATAGACGGAAGGCTTATCCTTTCAAAACCCTCTCCAATGAGCTTGATAAGGATTAATATTATCCCTATGATCAAGATGACTTCCATGATTATAACTCCATGTCAGGTTATTTAGACTGTAGGCTGTTAGTTTTTGAGGTGGATTGCATCAATAATTCCGTGTTTCTGCTTCTTCACCCTACAGCCTATCTACCTGAGCACTATTACAGCCCCATCATATTTAAGATACGACCAACAACATCTATCTTGCCAACGATACCTACAACTCGTTTGTTTTCAACCACAGGAATACTCTGTATCTTATGCTCAAACATGAGAAAAGCAGCTTCATCTACTGTATCTTCAGGAGAAAGGGTTATAGGATGGAGGCTCATAATTGAACGAATGTTTGGGGTTCCCAGAAAACATTTTTCAACCAATAATCTATTTCTGGTTGAGCCATGAAACAGGATGAGTTTTAATAGATCGGTCTGAGAGATTATGCCAACTAATTCGTTGTTTTTATCTATTACAGGAAACGAAAGGTAGTCGTACATCTCAATATCTGTAGCAAATTCAAGAAACTGTCCATCCTCTTTAACCGTAACCACATCACGGCTCATAATCTCTTTGATCTTTTTTTTACCAAAATCTTTACACTTTTCCATTATTGCATAGAAATCTATTCGTCTGGTCATAAACACCTTCCTTTCTCTTTTTGACAAAGCTTATTAGCCAGTAGCAATTGCAACGCTACTTGTTTGTGTTATGCTCTCTATGGTTCTTTTCTTATCCATCTTGTATATTATAGCAGTTTTGTGTCTTGTAGTCAACAAGAAAGTGAACAAACAACCATAGATAATGCACCGCTGAGCTGGCAAAATGCTACGATAACAGTTACGCTTACAGTAACAGATCCCAGCCCATCATCAGGTGTAGCCAGAACCTGCTACTCTGTGAATCAGGGGACAGGGACTGTTGGTAGTTCCGTGGTTATCTTGGCAGAAGGAACAAACACCCTGACATATTATTCTGTGGACAACGCAGGCAACACCGAGGCAGTAAAGACAGCAGCCAATATCGTGAAGATAGACAAGACCCCGCCTGTTATTACTATCAGCACCCCAGCAAATGGTGCTATCATTCTTTCTACCCACAAACTACCATTACAGGCAATATCACAGACCTGTCCATAGCTGATTACGGAACAATGACTATTGATGGAACTTCAAATGTGATCAGTATTATCGAAGATTCATTTACGGCAACTGCAACACTTTGCTATGGGAAAAACATTATCACCATAACCATCATGGATAAGGCAGGAAATATCGGTTCAAAGACAGCCATTGTTGAAGTAGTAACCACAAAAGCAACCATCCCATCTAACCAAACAGGTGAAATAGAGGCAACAGACGGAACAAAGATAGAGATCCTGAAAAATTACCCGGGCACAATGCCCCCTACCATTAATAACAATCCAAAAGAGGCAAATTTTGCTATGGCTGATCAGAATCTGCCAAAAGGGGTTGATATATCACAGTTGGCTGAGACAGTGCGGGAATTTAAGTTGTTTAATGAAGAGGATGCAACAAATGGCACAACCACAGGCAAATTCAAAACAACTATTCCATATCCAGCCACCATGCCTGATGATAAGGCTAAGGATCTTAGAATCTTCTGAATGGATCCATCTGACAATAGTTGGAAGTTGGTAGGTGGCACAGTGGATACAGCTAATCATACTGTTACAGCACGGGATTTTTATGGGAAACCACAAGCAAACATACCGCAAGCAAGTAAAAACAGGGCAAAGACAAAAGCTACCTATCGTTTTTTTGATAATGAGGCCGTAACAATGGATAAAATATTATCTTCGCATTGCGAATCCACAATAAACAGGATGAGAGAAGCTTATAGCGGGGGACATATCAAGGAATATGTGTTACCTTCTTTTGAACCATGCAGAAAAACCTTAACCTCTGACAAATGCAGTAACTTATTGATACGCAACGCTCTCCTCAAATATTACAAAATATATGTAATATTTTACTTGACATTTTGAAAATCTATGGCATAATATATAGTATTGGGCGGGTAGCTCAGCGGTTAGAGCACTTGCTTTACACGCAAGGGGTCACAGGTTCAAATCCTGTTTCGCCCACCATCTAAACCGTTTGCGGTTTAGATGGTTCAAATGGTTTAATACGGAGTCGTGGTGTAGCCTGGTTTAACACATCTGCCTGTCACGCAGAAGATCGCGAGTTCAAATCTCGTCGACTCCGCCATTTAGATAGAAATAATCAACAACAATGCAATTTAATTTCGCACTCATATCCTGCTAATCTACTTGCCAATTTCAAGTTCATACAATTCATATTAATACCAGAGGTAATGTATTATGTCATCAGAATTTCAAACAGATTCTTATTCACCCAAGGAAATGGCTGAACGAGTGGAAAATGTCGGGATCACAAAAGGAAATCTCGACTTCTGGTCAACCCTTGCTCTCTCAATTCTCGCCGGAGTCTTCATCGGGTTTGGTGCAATGTTTTCAACCTTTGTTATTCATGATTCATCGCTAACCGTTGGTTTTACCCGATTAATCGGCGGATTCACATTCTGCCTCGGATTGATTCTCGTTATTGTTGCTGGTGCTGAACTTTTTACTGGTAATACACTTATTGTCATGGCATTCGTCAGCAAAAAAACAACGATGGGAAAACTGCTAAGAAACTGGGGCATTGTATTTATTGGCAACCTTATTGGTTCTCTCCTTCTGATACTGTTGGTTTTCTTATCCGACCACTGGGCAATGAATGATTATAAAGTCGGCGTCAAGGCATTGCAGATCGCTATTGACAAAGTCAATCTTTCCTTTATGGTAGCGTTTATACGAGGGATATTATGTAATATTATAGTTTGTCTTGCAGTTTGGTTATGTTTTTCCTGCCGAAATACCGTAGATAAAATCATGGCAATCATTTTTCCGATAACTGCATTTGCCACCCTGGGGTTTGAACACAGTGTAGCTAACATGTTTTTTATTCCTGCTGGACTATTTTTGAAAAGCACTGCGGCAGTTCAGAAATTGGCAAATCCGGCAGCAATTGACAGTCTTACATGGGGATCATTTTTAATCAAAAATCTCCTACCGGTTACACTGGGTAACATTGTTGGTGGTTCAGTTATTATCGGTGTTGTTTACTGGTTTATTTATCTACGCAGAGATGCCCAAGAGCCAGTGCGTAAAATTATGACCAACGGACCCACCAGAGTCATACCGGAAACCACAGTACAGAAAGCTCTTGACATTATGGGCGAAAAAAAGCAGTCAAGCATTCTTGTTGGCACCGAACAAGAGGCAATCGGTATTGTAAGTGAAGCTGATATTATAAGAAAGGTTATGGTCCAGCACAAAGATGCAGAAAAAGTGTTGATTACAGAGATTATGAGTTCACCGCTCATATCCGTTGATGTAAAAACTCCTATCTATGCAATTTACCAGATTATGTCCAATAAAGGAATACGACATATTCTTATCACTGAAGCAGGAAAACAGATAGGATTTGTCTCAGTCAAAGATTTTCTGCGTAAAGGTTAATGTTTCATGGGCAAGGTGTTATTATGACTCCATATAAATTACTTTTTCTGTTTTTATTCCTTTCCCTTTCAGGCTGTGCCACCAATCCTGTCACCGGTGAAAAACAGTTCAATCTCATGTCAGAAGACAAAGAAATGGCTATGGGTGATAGCTATTATCCTGTGTATACCCAAGTATCAAATGGCTTGTTTCAAGATAAAAATCTACAATTATATGTTAATCAAACAGGGGGGAAATGTGCTGCCAAAAGCCATCGTCCGCAATTAAATTATGAATTTAATGTGGTTAATTCATCTGTAATAAATGCCTATGCCCTGCCGGGCGGTAAAATTAGCATTACCAGAGGACTCCTTAATCTTATGGAGAATGAGGATCAATTGGCTGGTGTGCTTAGCCATGAAATTGGCCATGTGGCTGCAAGGCATGTTGCCTCTGGATATACCCGCTCTGTCATGACAAATTTTGGATTATCGCTGCTTGATACTGTTCTGACTGCAAAAGAGATTAAGAATCGGGAATATTACAACACAGCTGCAGGAATGGCTGCAAACCTGATTGTCATGAAATATAGCCGTGATCAGGAACGGGAAGCAGATGCACTTGGTATGGAGTATATGGTTAAAGCTGGATATAATCCTCAAGGGTTTGTTCAGACTATGCAAATTCTCCAGTCATTATCTCAAAGGGAGCCGTCAAAGCTGGAGATAATGTTTCAGAGCCATCCCATGTCTTTGGAACGAATAGAAAATGCTAAGGCACAAATCCAGTCAAATTTTAGCACACTTCAATCAAATACCTTTCAAGTCGATGAATTCCAGAAGAATACAAATTACTTAAAAAAGGTTGGTCCAGCATATAAACAATATGATCAGGCTGAGGAGCTGGTAAAAAAGGAAAAACTTGGAGATGCTGTCTCATTGCTTTCTTCCGCCCTGACCATTGCCCCTGATGAAGCATTAATTCATACCACCCTGTCTGCAGCATATTTTGCTGAAAAGAAATATGATAAAGCCGCCAGTGAAATTGAATCTTCTCTTGCTATTTATCCTGACCTGTTTATGAGCAGATTTCTATCAGGGCTGATACTTCATTCAACCAATAAATTTGAGGCATCAATTACCCAGCTGAAGATAGCTGATAAACTCATTCCCGATAACACAAATGTTGTTTTTTATCTTGGCTGTAATTATGAAAAGCTAAAGGAAATAGAAACAGCAGCCGAATATTACAAAAGGCTTCTCCAATTAACGAATAAGGGAGAAAAGGCAGAATATGCTTATAAGAGGTTGTGTGAATGGGGGTTCGTCAGAGGAAAGTAGGCAAGTCAAAAAATACAGGTGTACGACTTATGGAATTCAAAAAAAAGCATAGAAAACATAAACAACATGAAGAGCATGAAAATCATGAAAGTAATCAAAACAAGCAAAGCAATCAAAGCAAGCATCCGCCCTTTATAGACGAGATGATAGGGATAATATTGCTCGGGTTTAGCATTCTGTTGATATTTGCCCTAATAGCTCCAGATAAAACAGGTAGGGTGGGAGAATGGCTGCATGATTTATTCATTAATCCATTTGGGACTGGTGCCTACCTTATTCCTGTAATTATAATCATCTTTGGCTGGGATCGCATCAGTACAAAGAAGATACAGGGTATTTTCGGTATTCTGCGGGGTATGGGTGGTATTTTACTATTGCTTGCTGTATCTACCCTGCTTTCGCTCTTCTATCTGATCCAGAATATCATGACAAACGGTGGTTTTGTGGGAACATATCTGGGGTTATGGCTGGCAAATAATTTCCATTATGGTGCATATACAATTGTTTTTACCTGCATCGCATTGGGTTTTATCCTGCTTACCCGATCCTCGGCTATGGCACCATTCAATGTTTTGAAAAGGGTATGTGCCTGGGGTTGGGGCATGGTGAGTACAAGATTATCCGAGTCAGAAGACGAAAAAGAGGAAAGGATAGAGAAAAAATCTACAGATAATGACTCTGACAAGAGAAGAGACAAGAAAAAAATAAGGGCAGAAAAGCAAGAGAAAGAGCAAGAGAAAGAGGTAGAGAAACCAAGGGACATTCATATTCCCAGGATTGTGATGCCAAAAGAGATAGTTACTGTCCCCCATGAAATCATACAGCCTTTGGAGGGTGATGAAAAGATATATCAATTGCCAGATATATCCCTACTCAAGGATCCGCCGCCTGCATCAGAAGAAGACCTGCGGGAAGACCTGTTGCTGACCTCAAAGCTCCTTGGTGAGACACTTGATGACTTTGGGATTGATGCCAAGGTTGTTCAGGTAAACAGGGGGCCTGTGCTTACGAGCTTTGAGGTTCAACCCGCGGCTGGTGTAAAAGTATCCAAAATCGTCTCTCTTTCAGATGATCTTGCCTTAGTATTAGCTGCACCAAGTATCCGTATCGAAGCCCCTATACCTGGCAAGCAGGCGGTAGGCATAGAGATACCAAATAGAACTGCAACCATGGTTGGACTTAAAGAGGTGCTCCTTGCTGAACAATTTCAAAAATCCTCTGCTATTTTACCCTTAGCCCTTGGCAAGGATATTATGGGTAATCCTGTGGTTACAGATTTGACCAAGATGCCTCACATGTTAGTTGCTGGTGCAACAGGGTCAGGGAAGAGTGTTTGTATAAATGGCATTATTATGAGCATATTATACAAGATGCACCCTGATAATGTCAAGCTCCTGATGATTGACCCCAAGATGGTAGAGTTGAGTGTTTATGATGGTATCCCGCACCTGCGGTTTCCAGTTATTACAGGACCAAAGGAGGCAGTTAAATGTCTTAAATGGTTAGTTAAAGAGATGGAGGACAGATATAAACTTTTGGCTGCAGAAGGGGCAAGACATATTACAGGTTATAATGATAAGCTCCTTGCAAGAGAGGAAAATACCATGTGTTATGTAGTGGCTGTTATTGATGAACTGGCAGACCTGATGATGGTTTCTTCTCAAGAGTGTGAGGATTCCATTGCCCGATTGGCTCAAATGGCAAGGGCAGTTGGCATCCATCTTATTCTTGCCACCCAACGACCATCTGTAGATATTATTACTGGTGTAATAAAGGCCAACTTCCCTTGTCGCGTTGCCTTTCAAGTTTTTTCCAAGATAGATTCAAGAACTATCTTAGATATGAATGGGGCAGACAAGCTCCTTGGTCGGGGCGATATGTTATTCTTGCCACCAGGGGCACCCAAGCCTATCCGTATTCAAGGGGCATTTCTCTCTAACGAGGAGATTGAGGATGTTGTAAAATTTATCAGATTACAGGGATTTGAACCACATCAGGAAAAGTTTACAGCCAATACATTAGAAGAAAAACAAACCATCTTTGATGAGGATGATCTTCTTGAGGATGTTCTCAGATTAGCTGTCAGGAATGAAGGCATTTCTACCTCTATGATTCAGAGAAAATTAAAGATTGGTTATAACCGTGCTTCAAGATTAGTTGAGTTGCTGGAAGAACATAATTTTGTAGGTCCATCTGTGGGTGTAAAACCAAGAGAGGTTTATATTAATCAGGAGGATATGGACAGGTTGTTTGAACATAGATAAATGGAAGGGGCAGATAGGCTAAAGGTGGAAGACGAAAATCAGTGTCATTCTGAACTGTCCCACCATGTCCGTAACTACCCCTGAATAAGTGAAGAATAATTGTAACTACTCAGCTCTTGTTATTTCAAACACATTTTAAATCAGCCAACTATTCAAAGGGTGTAAGCAAGGTAAAAGGGAAAGGGAAGAGATTAAAGGGAAAATGGAAAAAGCTGGAAAAAGGGAAAAAAGAAACATAATTCTCTCTCTTTTTTCCATTTTTCCCTACTTTCCCCTTTTTCCTTATTTACACCTGAGTAGTTAC
>JAZDHC010000087.1:0-15067 GCA_043806395.1 Candidatus Desantisiibacteriota bacterium
CCCCTTGTGGGTGTCCGTCTGTTGATTATCCGTTGCATTTGTGACCGTTTGGTGCGTTTTACGGACAGGGACGAGCCCCCTGCCTTCGCAGGGGCAGGCTCTGTCCCTACGACAATTTTAGTTCCGTAACAACCTGTCGAGGCAAATACAGGCAGCCAAACTGTTGTTTTTACGGTTATAGATAAAGCAGGAAATATCGCTACTGCTACTATTATATTTGTTCAGGATAATACACCGCCTATTGTAGATATTACTGGAGTTACTGCTCCGCATTATGACCAGGATGGGATTGCGACAAATACTACTGGTAACTGGTATGACCAGGAGAAATTGACTTCTGGATTTAGTGGGACATTTACTGTTAACGATGCTGAGGCTGGTTTGTGTAATGGCACGCTTACTTTTGATCATTCAGTTGGTACTGATCAGGAAATTAATTGTGGTACTGGTGGGACATTTACAGTTACAGGTGTCAATGATGATGCAGATGGAACAATTACTGTAACTCTTGCTATGAGGGATAATGTTGGTAATATAGGGACGGATTCGTTGGTTATCAGGTTTGATAATACAGTACCTATTATATCAAATGATGGATGGTGGGAAAATAATGATTTTATGTATACTGATAGTAACAAGAAAAATCTATGGTTTAGTGATTTAATGAAAGCATCCGGAGTAAATATAAAAATAGTTGGTAGTTCCACTGATAATGGTGCAGGTTTACAAAAAGCTGTTTTTTCGAATGAACCATCTTTAGCGGAGAATCATTCTGGTGACGATAGTACTCCTGCGGATTGGATGGTAGGGTATTATAATATTATAAATGCAAGTACTGCTACTGATAGCCCTGCGATAGTCACCATTTATGACAATGTAGGCAATTTTGCTACGGTGGCTTATAACTATTATGAAGATTTGGAATTCAAAGGTACGATTACGGTAAATACTGCGGATAATCTTTGGTTTGCTACACTTACACCTACTGTTGATGTGGATTTTTCTGAGGAATTGGGATTGGGTAGTGGATGGTATGGAGTTAATGGCACTACCAATTTGCAGCAAATCTTTTCTGATGTCTCAGGTACTTCGGTAACGGATAATTTCAAGATGGGTACACTCAATGAGGGTACAAATACTGTCTACTTTAAGGTAACTAACAATTGACTTTGATGCATTTTGGGGTACTGGCACTCTTTTCCCTACAGTAGCGGCAGGTGATATTATTACTCCTTCAGGTAGCATAACCGATTTGGTTGGTAATCCAATTACAGGGACAATTGCAATAACAGGTAGTTTTGATGAAGATAAAGTAGCTCCAAATTCTCCCATAAATTTGATAGCTAATTACTATAATCCCAGTCCTTGGGCAACTAATTCTGTTACTTTTCGCATAGATCGGGATAACCCAGAAGCTGGTATTAAGGGTGCATGGTATAAACTTGGCGGTACGCCAACTACATCTACTGATGGATCATTCAGTGAAAGTAGTCCATTTTATGTTAATGTTACAGGAGAAGGTATTTACCCGCTTTATGTCTGGTTAGAAGATAGCTCTAGCAATAAAGATCATAACAGTGCGTCCGTAGTAGATTTGCGCTACGACCCTACCCCCCCATCCTTGCCAGCAACCCCCACAGCCAATGGCTCAAATCCAAGCCCCTGGACAGGCACCCCTACATTTACCATAAATTGGGAGAATCCAACAGATACATTTGGCATAAAAGGTGCATGGTATAAGGTAGGGACTACTGCACCTACTACTCCTACTGATGGGATATTTGCAGGCACAGGAACAAAACCAATTTCTGTTAATGTTGCAGAATCAGGTTTTTCAGGGACAAAAACAGTGTTTCTCTGGCTTGAAGATAATGCAGGTAATATAAGTACTAAAACTGTTACAGTATTTTTAAGATATGATACATCTTCTCCTGCTGGACCAGGCACGCTAACAGCAGATGGTTCAAACACAATCCCATGGAAAGGCACGACTACGCCTTTTGAGATAAATTGGACAGATTCACAAGATGATTCAGGGATAAAAGGTGCATGGTATAAACTCGATAATTCACCAATTTCATCTATTGACGGAAGTTATACTACAAATCACTCATTTTTTATTGGTACTCCAACTGCTGGAACACAAGGGACTCGTGGGCTATATGTCTGGTTAGAAGATAATGTTGGGAATAAAGATAAAGATAAAACAATGAGCGTAATCCTACGCTACGATTTAACCCCACCTGCTCCACCGACTGGTGTAGAGGATAATGTAGCATCTTGGAATCCCTACGGTACCCCCACATTTCACTGGGGCACTGCTACTGATATCAGCGGTATACTTTATTATGAGTATGGTACAGGTAGTATAAAAATAGGGACTACTGCTAATACAAGCATTACATTGCCATCACAATCAAATGGCACCCATACATTCTATGTCAAGGCAGTAAATGGTTCTTTATTGATCAGCGATTCTGCAACACATACCTGCTATATCGATACCACACCGCCAGGGACTGTTACTGGTGTGGCAGGTATTGGAACTTGGTCAGCAACTAATATGCCGACATTTAATTGGGCATCTGCAACGAATACAGTTAGTGGGATAATTGGCTATAGATATCGCATTGACGGAATACCAACAGATACAATTGGAACAGCTACTGATACCGCTACTACCACAGTTACCTTCGGCACTCAATCTGATGGTACTCATATATTTTATGTTTGTGCAGTAACTGGTGCAGGAAGATCTGGTGTTGTAGGCAGCTTTACATTTTATATCGATACTACCAACCCGGGGACACCAACTATTTCTTCTCCAACGCATCAATCGGCTGTTTGGACAGCGAATAATAACCCTGGTTTTAATTGGGGAGCAAATGATATGAGTGGAATAATAGGTTATAGCTATCTTCTTGACCAAACTATTACAACTACACCAGATACAAATTCAGAAGGAACTAATACTACGATTTCGTATACTGGTAAGTCTAATGGGATATGGTATTTTCATCTTAGAGCACAAAATGGTGCCGGGTTATGGAGTGATCCTACACATTATCAGATTAATATAGATGTAAATTCACCAAGTAATCCTACTGCTGCTATTGCCTGGATAAATAGTAGTAAACAAGGAACAATAACGGATAAAGTTTGGCAAAAAGTGGATAATAACCCATATTTTGAATGGTATAATGCAAATGATGGTTTTGGGTCTGGAATAAAGCAATATAAAATATATTGGGGACCAAATGAACTAGGGTTACCAGAGGGAATACGAGGTACTAATACCTACGATTCAGTAGAGCTTAATGTTCCTTCCTGCCAGATATATTATTTAAGAATACAGACAGAGGACAATGTAGGCAATTTGAGCACAGCAACGACAATATTTACATTTCAATACGATAGTACTTCACCTGCTAATCCGACGAGTACTACTTGTTATCTTTCGGAAGGAACAACTACTACTGTAACTGATGGTGCTTGGCAAAATGATTCAAGGACACCATATTTTGTTTGGAGTGGTGCCAATGATCAAGATGCTACATACGGAACTGGGTCAGGAATAGCAGGATATACTTTTTATTGGGGGCAAGATAGTAATGGAGAGCCAGGAACTGCTTCAATAGAATTATCTGGAGCTACTTACTCTGTAACAACACCAGTAGGGACATTAACCACTAATTATTTAAGAATAAGGACAAAAGATAAATTGGATAATTGGAGTGAGGCAAAAACAATATTTACCTTTAAGTATGATGATACACCACCTAAAAACCCTAATCCTCCTGCAACTGCTTATCCGTATGAAGGAACTACCACTACTATACTTAATAATATCTGGCAGAATGAATTTAGAACACCCTATTTTGTTTGGAGTGGTGCAGAAGATTCAGGGGCAGGGATAGCAGGTTATTTTGTGTATTGGGGCAATTCAAAAGATGGAGAACCAAAAACAGGCACAACACCAGAACAAACAGGTGCTACTTATTCAGTAACTACGCCTGTAGCTACATTAACTTCGTACTATCTTCGTGTAAGAACAATAGATAGAATAAGTAATTATAGTACTGCAACTACTTTATTTACCTTTCAGTACGGTGCGGCTGGACCTTCTGCACCAGGCACAATTACTGCAAATAGTCAAAATCCCAGTCCATGGAACTCTACAGGAGGATTTACGATAAACTGGGAAAATCCATACCATCCTATTGGAATAAAAACAGGTGCGTGGTATAAATTAGATAGTCCACCAACATCAGGTGCGGATGGCAATTGGGTATCAACTAAACCATTTAATGTGCAAGCAACAAAAGAAAATGCTCAGATACTCTATCTCTGGCTTGAGGATGAAACGGGTAATAAGAATTATCAAAACTATGGCACGATAACTCTTAGATATGACCACACACCACCAATTCCACCAACTTCTATTGTTGGATGGACAGATGGCAGTGAAACTACAAAAATAGAAGATAATGTTTGGCAAAAACTTACTAAAAGACCATACTTTGAGTGGTCAGGAGCGACAGATGGTTCAGGCTCAGGAATAGAAAGATACTATGTGTATTTGGGGAAAACATCTAACGCAGACCCAGAAGCAGACAGGGGTACATCAACTTATTATCAAACACAAGATGATACTGTGGCAGGAAGTCTTTATTATTTAAGGATAAAGATAAAAGATACCGTTGGTAATATAAGTACCGCGATAACAATATTTAACTATAAATATGACGATGCTCCTCCAAAACAACCAGGAACTGCTTCCTGTTGGGAGAGTTCTGATAGAAAATCTATTTTACCTTATAATGAATATCATAGTGTAGACCAGGACCCGTATTTTGAATGGGAGACTACAGATGAACATTCAGGTGTAGCGGGCTATGCGGTGTATTGGGGCACGGATACAACTGGTGAGCCAGGAACTACTACGGAAATAAGTGGTATTCATGGTAGCTATACAATCACAGAAAAAGTTGGGACTTATTCAACTACTTACTTAAGAGTAAGAGTAGTAGATAATGTAGGTAACTGGAGTGAAGCAAAAACTATATTTATATTTCAATATGCCGGAATACCTCCTAAGTCACCAATAAACCTTAAAGCAAAGGGAGATAATCCAAGTCCATGGACATCTGAACAGCAATTTGTTATAACTTGGGAAGTTCCTTCTCATCTGAGAACAATAAATGTTTTTTACTATAAGATTGGGACTATATCGCCTACCTATAAGGAAGATTATATAAGTAAGACAAGTGGAACACTTACTAATACTGGTTCCTGTACTGTTTCTATTGCTTGTTAGCTTATGCCAGAGAGATATTCTCAGAGATATTTTCAGTTGGAGGTAACTTAAAATATATTATCCATAGTTTTGATACCTACTCAGGCAAAGGGCTTGGGATGGATATTGGATTTTTAGCTGATGTATCCTCTATCTTCGAAAAAAAGGATAAACCTATTTTATGGGTTATCAGAGATGCAAAGATGGGGCTTTGCATTAAGTCTAATTTTGCCAAAAAATGGGAAACCGGATCCAAAGACAATGGCTCTGTCTCTGGAGAATTAGGCGTATCTTTTAATACCACTTCAAAAGAAAAAGAGGATACTATTTGTTGGTTATGGGCATGCTCGTTAGAACAAGGAAAAGGAAGACCTATAATCGCTCATCTTGGCACAGAACTCCAGCTTTATGAGAAAATATTAGCATTGAGGGCTGGGATTAATAACTGGTACCTTGAGAATAGATACTCGCAATTGGAAATTGAGAAGTTAAATTATAACCGTAATGTATCTGTTGGTTTAGGTGCTAATCTTAACATGTTTCAGATTGATTATGTACTTATTTCAGAGAGCAGTTCCTGTTCAACCTCAGGATTATCTGCCAATACCCCTGCATAACCAGAATTCCTCAATTACGGACATTATGGAGCATTCTTCATCATTTTCAACAATCCTTTCACATACTCATCATCTGGCTTTAACTCCAGCACCCTTTCAAATTCCTTCCTTGCCTCTTTTTTCATCCCCTTTTGATAGTAAATAGAGCCAAGATTTTTATGAATATCCATATTTTCCGGGTCCCTCTTCAATATCTCCTGAAACGCCTTAATTGTTTCATCAATCATCCCCTTCTTATAATAAGATTCAGCCTGTTTCAGATACCTTTCTGTGCCTTTGCTGTATTTTTCATCTGCCTCAAGAACCTTTTCCTGCTTGCCTAAAATAGTATAGACCCTCTTCAGATTCATTAATGCTGAGGGGTGTTTAGGGTCGCATTCCAGGGTTTTTTCAAACATCTTGACAGATTCCTGCCATCGTTTTTGATTGGCGTAGAGAGTACCGAGATTATTATAAGCATTAAGATAACCCTTTTCCAGACTAATTGTTTTTTTGTACGACTCTTCAGCCTTTTTTTCTTCACCAATCAGGGAATAGACCATACCCAGATTAAAATATGAGCCCTCGTCCTTGTGAATAAATCTTAAAAGCAGATGACTACCGTCAAGTACCTTTTTAACCCATATCTGCCTGTTTGGAACATCATTATTTGCTCTTTCCACATAGATGCTGTTTAATACCTTCCAGTAGCATGTTTCATAAGGGAAAATTTTAACCGCTTTTTCTAAATAGGGGATAGCTTCAATATATCGTTGCTTTTCCACAAAATCAAATCCCTTTCGATACCAGATGTCAGCCCGATATGGAATAGTTGCCCAGAACGAAACTACTATTATCCCAACAAACAGGATAGAATAAAGCAGCCATCTTATGGGAGCAAAAGAAATTCTCGGCTTATCCTCCCCTGATATTTCAGGACGAATGATAAGCCCTCCTGTAACCATCATCATACCCATAGATGACCAGAAGAGCGACATAATACATATCAGCCCAAAATTAAATTGGTTTTGGATAAGATACCCCAGTTCACATGCCCCAAGACAGACAAACAAAATCCGGACATCACCAGTAAGTTTGCGACATGTTTTTAGAAAAACCCAGGCAATGGTGATTAATAGCCAGAGATATATCAAAAGCCCGATTAACCCCCGAGTTACAGCTACATCCAGAAAATCATTGTGTGCTTTATCTGTACCTATATTTGCTAATTGCAGGGTATCAAGCCCTATGCCCAGAACAGGATGTTTTTTAATCACCCCAATGGTTGACTTCCACAACCCAATTCGTCCGCTTCCAGCTGCATCAATAGTAATCTTTTTTTCGGTAATCTCTTGTAAGGAGGTCTCTACCCGTGTCTGCGGAAGCTCAGCCATAAACCTCTTGAGCACAGAAGTCTCAGGATTTATCATAAAATAGGTGATAAGGGGTATTAAACAGGCTAAGAGTATATAAAGCCTGCTCTTTTCTTCAAGTATCCTTTGTTTGTCAGCCATAATCCCAAACAATATTAACCCAAAACTAACCCCAATCGTTGTTGCTCTGGTGTTGGTATAGAAAAAGCCTATCATGATAAGAATAACCGCTGCCCCATAGTACCATGGTCGTAGCATCTGTACTACAAAAGGAAAAAGTCGGATGAGCATATCTTTCAATTGATGTCCTATCCCTGGTACTTGTTCATTTTTTTCCTGTTTTTTTCTCTGTTTTCGTGAGATAGTATTTTTGGCACAAGCAACACCCTTGCTGCTTTTGATTAATGTCTGTGATTTTGTGGCAACAATTACCTCATTTTTCTTAAAATACATTGCCAGAGCAAAGAAAAAGGCCATGATCAGATAGGTAGAAAGGAAAGGGGCACTGCCAAATGTAGCAAAAACACGGGCACGAGCAGAAAAGCTCCATGAGAATGCATCATGCCCAAAATGCTGAAAGATACCATAGATGCTCTCAAAAACAGCAATTAAGATCACTGTTTTTATCATTTTCCTGACAAATGTCCTGTCTGCAAAATTGACGACCAGAAAGTAGAGGCAGATATAACTTGTTATGGCAAACAAGCCTTCATATCGCTTGTAAAATCCAAAAAGGCTGATACATGGTGACCAGGAGATAATTGTGCAAACAATATTTATCCCCCAGAAGGCAAAGATTGGTATATCCAATGGGGTGCGGACTCTTTGGCAATGCTGACTGCTTAGCCATTTTATTGCCCAGCAGCCAAGCATGGGGATAACAAAGAGGTAAAGAAGGGTTAGTTTTGCCAGATCAAAGGTGGCATATAATCGCAGGTCAAACCAGACAGGAATGCAAAAAATCACGCAAAGAAGCAGAAATCGAATAATCTTGTCACACATGGGTTATTCCTTATAACATAGTTGATAGGTTAAATTAAGATTATCCGCAGATTACGCAGATTACGCAGATTATCAGAAAGATAGAAGAAATATCCGTAACTACTCAGATAAAGGAATTTGCCACAGAGAAACAGAGGAATTGACAGCAATCAGGAAAAAGAAACCACACTATTCAGCCACGAATTACACGAATGAACACGAATAAGAAGAGAATAACAATTCTGCTGAATTTTGGAAAAGAAAAATTCGTGTAAATTCGTGTAATTTGTGGCTGAAAATCTCTGTATTCATTTGTAGCTGAGTAGTTACAAATATCCTAACGATATATAACAGTACAAACAGGTTGTAGCATGTCTCTACCAGAAGGAAGCCCCTCTGGCAATTATCTCTCAATCTGCGTAATCTGCGTAATCTGCGGATATATTCTCTGTTTCTTGTATCAGCGCCTGCGAAAATTCCACGCTTTATTGAGCAATTACGGTTGAAGGAACACAAATTTATAAACCCATCACCCCATTAACCTATCAACTTTCTCTTTTATTTTCGTGTACTCATAGCTTGCAACATTCTTATTGCTTTAGCGTTATTGGGTTCAACCTCAAGTACCTTCTGAAATTGAACAGCTGCTTCTTTATACATTCCCTTTTTCATGTAGACTGTGCCCATGTTTTCTAAGGCTGAGATATCTTTTGGGTCAGCCTCAAGAGCCTTTTTGCAACGGTCAACAACCTCATCAAACCTTCCAAGCTGCCAGCAAAGATAGCCAATCATATTTTGAATTCGTGCTGCCTGATAGTTTGTGTCCACCTTTTGCAACTCATTTAAGACCTCTAATGCCTTTTCCGATTCATTCTTGGTGATATAAATTCTGGCAACATTATCCATGGCAGCTACATGTCCTGGATTCAGCCGGTATGCTTCCTTAAACACAGCCAGAGCCTCATCAAGCTTGTTTTGTCGGGTATATATTACCCCGAGGTTGTTATAGGTATCAGATGAAAATGGGTTTCTCTCTGATGCCTTTTTGTAATAATAGACAGCCTTCTGGCTGAATTCATCATTCTCTGTCTTAGACAAAAGGTAATAGGCAATCCCCAAAGTAAAGTAGCCATTTGCATACCCTGGCACCCTTCTTAAGATCTCATTTGCCCCGTCAACAGCCTTTGAAGCCCAGGCTATCCTTTCTTCGTCTGTTGCAGCACCCCGTGCCTGTTCAATATATGCCCTGTTTATCTCATCCCGATACCTGACCTCATAAGGAAATGAATCAATTGCCTTTTGATATTCCTCAACTGCCCTGTTGCTATCCCTGCCAAGAAATACTGTTCCCATTTTATAGTATTTGTCAGCTGTATACATCCGCCCCGTAAGATAGCATAAACATATTAATCCACACAGGATTAATAGATAGCCAATATATAATACACCTTCATTTTTTGGTTTTTCTTCTTTGATATTAAGCTGTTGCGGAACAATGGAACACCCGGAAAAGAAGGCTGTATTTAACACCTTCTCAAGCACCCGATTGTTTGACAGGCAGGGGGGCGAAGTTGCTGGTTGCTGAAATATCCAGCCACTTCTTACGGTAATAGCAGCTAATATGGCGAGCGTACAGGATACGGGTGTAACACTAAAACTGACCTGATTTTGGATGATATAACCAAGTATACTGGCACCAAGGCTGAGGATTATTGATCTACCAGCAAGTGTACTATGACGATAGAATTTCCATATGAGCATAAAGAAGCAGATAATACCCCAGATATATATAAATGCCCCAATAGTACCCCGGGCAACAAAATGGTCAAGAAAGTCCTGATGGCATCTATCCTCAAACTCTATTGGTCCCTTGCCATCTTTTGGAAATATCTTCTTCAAATACATAGGAAAAACCAATCCCATGGTATCAGGACCTGTGCCGAAGATGGGATAGTCCTTAATAGTTTCAATGGCACTCCTCCAGATAAAGATTCTCCAGGGCATAACAATGTTTACGCCCATAATAGGCATCTTGAGTTGAGCTGCCTTTTCTGTTGATGAGAGCTGGCTGATATTTTCGCTTTTAGCAAATAATCCTGCAAATCTTGCAATAACAGAGCTTTCCTTGACCATAATATTATAATAAAAGAATAAAGCAAATAACCCAATACCAAGGATAATTAACTTTTTCTTATCTATCTGTAATAACTTTTTACCAATAAGGCAAAAAAGCATAATCCCACCACCAAATAGCCCCAGATAGCATCCACGGGTATTGCCCAAAGCAAATCCCCAGTAAGTAAAGAAAAGGGCAATGCCAACTATAATACTACGGCCGATATTCCCATACAAAGGGCTTGTGGTTGACTGACTAACCTGTACCTTTACCTTTTCTGTTTTCTTCTTTTTTGCCTTTTGCACAACAGAAGGTTTGGGTCTCTCTATCTCATCCTTGCCAAGGTACATATATAAACCAAGACCAATCAGACAGGCTATCAGGGCATAGACTGTATAAAATACAGGGTTGCCAAAAAAGGAGATGATCCGCCATGGGTTAAACGATTCCCATGATAAGGGATCCATGCCAAAGTGCTGCACCAGGGCATATCCCCCGGAGATGGTACCAACAATAAAAACGGATGATAGTATCCCGAGTACCTGCCGCTTTGTTTTTATAAAGTTAACGGTGAGAAAATAGATGACAATGTAGCAGGTAATAGCAAGTAACCCCTCGTACCTCTTGTAGCAACCAAACAGGCTCATTGCTGGATTAATAGAGAATATGGTGGAGGCGATATTGCTTGCCATGAATGCAAAGACAACAAAATCCAATGGGGTTCTAACTGACCTGAAGTCGCGAAGGGTAACCATTTTTATCAGCCACAAGGCAAGCAGAATTAGTGTAATAAAAAACATCATGCCAACCTTTGAAAGGTCAAAGGTGCTGTAGAGATGGATGTCAAAAAAGAGTGGTACTGCAAAGACCATGATAAAGATTCCAATAACAATAAGTAGGTCGCACCATTTAACGATAGATTTTGTGTTCATGAATATTCTCCTTTTTTTCAGCTATCAGTTTTCAGTTGTCGGTTTTCAGCTGTCAGTTGTCAGTTTTCAGCTGTCAACTGCCAACTGTCAACTGCCAACTGTCAACTGTCAACTGTCAACTGTCAACTGCCAACTGCCAACTGCCAACTGTCAACTTCCCCATTCATCCTCTCGGATGAAACTTAGCATGTTCTGTCTTCAATCGTTCGGAATTGAGATGGGTATAAACTTGAGTTGTAACAATATTTGCATGTCCAAGCATCTCCTGAACACTCCTTAAGTCAGCAGAATTTTCTAACAAATGGGTAGCAAAGGAGTGTCTTATAATATGTGGTGAGACAGATTTGACTATTCCAGCACATCTTGCCCGCCATTTTATTATTTTCCAGAATCCCTGTCTGGTAAGTGGTTCTCCGTACCAATTCAAGAAGAGCATATCTGTTGAATCCTTTGAGCCTTTTTTATTCTTTTTTATCAGATTATGCCTTACGGTGGAAAGATATTGCTGAATATAAGCGATGGCAGTCTTACCAATAGGTACGATTCTTTCCTTTCCACCCTTTCCAAAGACCTTGACAAATCCTACGGCAAGATTAATATCCCCTGTTTTGACATTGATAATCTCTGAAACACGAACCCCTGTAGCATAGAGGAATTCAAACATAGCTCTGTCTCTTAACCCCAAGGGCTTGCCAATGTCAGGATTGTTCAGCAAATTTTCCACCTCAGCTACTGTAAGAAACCTGGGTAGTTTATCCTCTTGTTTTGGTAAATCTATATCTACGGTAGGATCTATTTTTAATATTCCTTCTTGAGTCAAGAAACGAAAAAAGGCTTTTAGTGCAGCTATTTTTCGACCAATAGAGCTTGATTTTAATCCCAGATCCCTCATATAAATAACATAGGAGATTACCTGTCCCCGCATAACTTCATCCCATTCCAGTACTTGCGTAGTTTTAAGAAACTCAACATATTGAAGAAGATCTTCCAGATACGCAGATAAGGTGTTTTCACTCAATCCCCTTTCTATTCCCAAATAATTGATAAAATTGTCTATTTGTTCCTTCATTAATTTTTTCCTAATTTTTCATGGCTGCACTTAAAAACGGATTATTCCTTCTCTCCATGCCAATGGTTGAGCTTTCTCCATGTCCTGGATAGATGATCATTTCATCATTCAATGCCATTAATCTCTTATTTATGGATTCCATAAGGGCTTTATGTGAGCCATTAGGAAAGTCTGTCCGTCCTACCCCTCCGGCAAACAAGGTATCACCTGTAAAGAGATGATTATCAATCTTCAGGCAGATTCCACCCTTAGTATGTCCTGGTGTATGTATTACTTCAATTGTTATCCCAGAAATTTCCAGGATTTCACCATCCTCCAGGATATAATCAGCCTGCTTGGATACCGCAGGGTCACCCAGAAAAGAAGAAAGATTTGATATTGGGTCATGAAGCATTTTAGCATCGTTTTGATGAATAAGTATCTTTGCCCCGGTTTGCTCAGAAATAAAGAGATTTGCTCCAATATGATCACTGTGTCCATGTGTATTGATGATATAAATAGGGATTAACCCCTTTTCCTCTAAGAACTGCAATATCCTCTCCCCATTTTCTCCTGGGTCAATAATAATACATTCCCTTGAATCTTCATGGCTAATAATATAGCAATTTGCTCTTAAGTCTCCAACTATAAGTGTGTAAACCTGCATTTTATACCTCAAATAAGGGCCCCAGAAAAAATAAGTTGTACACCAAGAGTCACTCAAAGACTCACTTGGCTGGCAAGGCGTGAGAAGCGAGCATACTACTGTATGATTGCTCCGAACAACGAAGCCAGTCAAGATGTATTGGTGACACGACTGTACAAGTTATTTTTTTCTCAAGCCCTAAGCACGGAAACATGCCATATCCTTTTATTATGATTAATTATACATGAATGCCTGCAAAAAGTCAACTAATTTCTCTTGACAAATTGCTGGGTAATGGATAAACTGTTAATATTTTGGGAAGGAGATATATTATGTGCTTTATTTTGTATTCCCTATCAGCTGTTCTTTCTGGATTACTTCTTAGCATGACCTTTCCATGTGCCAATATGTCTTTAATTGCTTTTATCGCCATGGTGCCTCTTTTATCAGCCATCAGGGGACAAAGTATTTCAAAAGCATTTGTGCTTGGAATAATTACAGGGATTGTTTTTTTTGGCATACTATTATTCTGGATAGCCGGTATCAGGCTTTATCAGGTAGATCAATGGTTGCTGGTTATGGGCTGGATAGTTGCTACTATTGCTTGTGCATTATTTATTGGGATATTTGCCATGGGTGTTTGTATATGGGAAACAAAAATATCTTCCCCACTTTCAACTTTCCACTTTCAACTTTCCACTCTATTCGCTCCAGCCATTATCTGGACGGCGTTGGAGTTTATCAGAAGTCATTTTCCTCTTGAAGGATTTCCATGGGGAATACTTGGTTATTCCCAGTATCAAAATCTTATTCTTATTCAAGCAGCTGAATTTACAGGTGTTTTTGGTATTTCATTCCTGATAGTATTGGTTAATACTGCAATTGTCGGGATAATCAGCAGGACAAAAATCAACTGGTATGGCACAGGGATAACTGTTGTGGTGATTATCCTTTGTTTGGTCTGGGGAAATATAAAACTTGGAGAAACTCCTGCCTCAGGCAAGTCATTAAAGGTAGCAGTAATCCAAACCAATATCGGCATTGATCAAAGCTGGGAGTGGGAAACAAGCCGTGAAAGGATATTGCTCATGCTCAACAGACTTACCAGCAAAGCTGCCAAAGCAAACCCTGATCTGATTATCTGGACAGAAACAGCTATTCTTTCCTCTCCTGCTACCTCACCATGGATGAAAAAAAAGTTGTCTTCCATAACTGCACAGCTCAATAGCTATCTTCTGGTAGGGGCACCACATATGATTGAAGGGAATTATTATAACAGTGCCTTTCTTATCTCAAGCAAGGGTCAGATAATTAACAGATATGATAAAATTCATCTTGTACCGTTTGGAGAGATGATCCCTGGCGAGGAATTATTTCCGCTTTTGAGAAAAATATTCCCACAAGCTGGTATATATTCCCGTGGAAAGAAATATACTGTATTTAATGAACCAGGCAGATTTTGTACACTTATTTGTTATGAGGGAATATTTGGTGATTTAACCAGAAGGTTTGTTGAAAAAGGGGCAGAGTTTATAGTTAACATCAGCAATGATGCCTGGACAAGGACAAAAGCCTCTTATTATCAACATGTTAGCATGGATGTTTTTCGAGCTGTAGAAAACAGAAGATATTTTATCCGTGCTGGAAATACAGGGATTTCAGCCATTATCAATCCAAACGGCAAGATTGAACACCTGATAGGCGTAGGTAAGGAAGGGATAATTATTGGTCAGGTCTTTTTGAATAATCACCTCACAGTCTACTCTCAAAGAGGGGATATATTTGCCTGGCTTTGTCTGATAATAACGATTCTGGTCTTGTTAGCCAGTAGCAAGTGCAATGCAATTGCTTACTGGCATGTGCGAAAATCCTTGACTTATGAGTATTGCTGTGATATACTCAAAAGCAAGTGCAAGCCTCTTGCTTGCAATGAAAATCCGTAACTACTCAGCTATTGTTATTTCAGACACATTTTGAATCAGCCAACTATTCAAAGAGTGTAAGTAAGGTAAAAGGGAACAGGGAAGAGATTAAAGGGAAAAGGGAAAAAGCTGGAAAAAGGGGAAAAAGAAACATAAT
>JAZDHC010000088.1:0-3618 GCA_043806395.1 Candidatus Desantisiibacteriota bacterium
ATTATGTTTCTTTTTCCCCTTTTTCCAGCTTTTTCCCTTTTCCCTTTAATCTCTTCCCTGTTCCCTTTTACCTTACTTACACTCTTTGAATAGTTGGCTGATTCAAAATGTGTCTGAAATAACAATAGCTGAGTAGTTACAAAATTTCATTAAAATATAGGAGGCTATGGTTTGTTAAAGGTTCGTGTAATACCCACTTTGCTATGGAAAGGTAGTGGACTCGTAAAAGGAATTGGATTTGATAGTTGGCGAAGAGTTGGCACGGTGATACCAGCAATAAAAGTATACAACATGCGTCAGGTAGATGAACTTATAATCGTGGATATTACTGCAACAACTGAGAACAGAAGTTTAGATTACGATACGATAAATGAATTTTCTGCTGAATGTTTTGTACCATTAACTGTGGGTGGTGGGGTAAAAAGTATTGCAGAGATTAAGAACCTGTTGCGCGCAGGCATGGTAATGTTAAGAATATTCTTATCTTCTTTGGAGGGGTTGATCCAACCAATGAGACATTGAAGGCATTAGAGGCGATACAATTGCTGAACAGGCCGGATATCGGCATAGATGTGGTTGTGGGGGAATCTAATCCAAACAAGGATAAGATCAAGGATATTTGCTCGGCAATGCCGGATGTCCGTTATCATTGCCAGATAGATAATATGGCACAGCTGATGGTTAGGGCAGATTTGGCTGTAGGAGCTGGTGGGATTGCAACCTGGGAAAGATGCTGTTTGGGTTTGCCATGTTTAGTTTCAACCCTTGCTATAAATCAAGAAGCAACAATCGAAACAATGGCTGATGAATGCTGCTTGCTTTACTTTGGTAAAAGTGAAAAGACTACTTCAATTATGATTTCCAAATACATTGATGTAGCCATAGACAATCCTTATTTGCTCAACTCGTTTTCTAAAAAGAACTTATTACTTGTTGACGGTCGCGGTTATGAAAGAGTTATCAAATACTTAATGTCTGCTTCTATTGAATTGCGGTTAGCAACAAAAACTGACTCCAAAGACATCTATCTTTGGAGAAACGCTGAGGAAACACGAAAATTCTCTTTCACAGCCACTTCAATCAGCTGGGAAGAACATACAAAATGGTTTGAAGCTACTCTCAGCGATCCAAATAAAATATTATTAATTGGAGAGGTAGATGGAGAACCGATTGGGGTTATACGCTTTGATATTGATATTGATAATGAAAGTGCAAAGATTTCAGTCTATCTTGTCCCGGGAAAATATGGGCAAGGTTATGGACCAAAATTGATTGAAAATGGAAACAGATGGTTGCTGCAAGAATATCCAAACATAAAAACAGTTCGTGCTGAAATACTTAAAGCAAATATAGCTTCAATGAAAGCTTTTATTGAAGCAGGATTTGAAGAACATACAAATATTTTAAGGTTTGTCACCGAAGTATTATAATAGATGCAATAAGGAGCGATTAAGAAATGAGTGTTCCAACTGACATTCGAATAGATGCACAGGAAAAAGAGGCATTAAGGTTTGCTTTGGATGATTTTAAGGGGATGATTTATTTATTCGGTTCAAGACTTGATAATATAAAGAAGGGCGGAGATATTGATATACTTCTAATCCCTCAAAAAAAGATGAACCCTTTGAAATTATCCATTAAAGTTCAAACAAATTTTTTTTCTAAATGTGAAGAAAATATAGATGTAGTTGTTTATGACAAGAAAAGTGTCTTTTGTCAGGAGATATTGAAAAATGCAAAAAGAATTGATCTTGCAAGAATTTGAAAATTGTAAAAAAGCGGTGATTTTATTGAAAGCCTCAATAAAAAAATTTAAGCCTTACAAAACAGGAAAAATATATACTGCTGATGAACTTGAGTATTATGATTCTTTATCATTTAGATTTGAAAAAGGTGTAGAAATCTTACTCAGTTTCTTTAAAGGGTTTGAAATTTTTGTTTATGCAAAAACCAGTGACACCCTGCGAGACATGCTATTGATTATGCAGAAACTTAATTTCATAGATAATATTGATTTCTGGTTTGAATCAAGACTTCTTAGAAATAGGATAGCTCACACATATATCACTGAGGAGCTAAAAGACATCTATAATGAAATTTTCAAAAAGTCACAAACAATCTTTGAAACACTGGATAAAATTGAAGGATATTTAATAAAAATTACTTGATGAACTATGATAAATATGGGCATAGTTCAAAAGAGAAGAAATTCCACCCCCTAACCCTGTCAGAGGTGCTATCTTCCGTCAGCGAGGGAATTGTCACCCTGATTTGAACCATGCCGGATTTGGGCATGGTTCAAATCAGGGTGACATGCTATTGTGGTGCAGGATTTCAGCTTGCAGGTAAGAGACCCTATGATAAATATGGAGGAGTTATGGAAATCTGTATAGGCAATAAACAAATTGGGGATAACCATCCCCCCTTTATCATTGCCGAAATGTCCGGCAATCACAATCAATCCCTTGCTCGGGCTCTTGATATTGTAGAGGCAGCAGCGAGGGCTGGGGTTCATGCATTAAAGATTCAGACCTATACTGCCGATACAATGACCTTGGATCTGGATGAGGGAGAGTTCTTCATCTCTGATCCAAACAGTTTATGGGAGGGAAAATCTCTATATGAACTTTACCAAGAGGCATATACACCTTGGGAGTGGCATAAACCAATATTTGATCGTTGTAGAAAATTGGGTCTAATTGGGTTCAGCACCCCTTTTGATGAGACTGCTGTTGACTTTCTGGAAGGTCTTGATGTGCCATGTTACAAGATAGCTTCATTTGAGAACACAGATATACCTTTGATTCAAAAAGTAGCAGCTACTGGAAAACCAATGCTTATCTCCACCGGCATGGCAACTGTGGCAGAATTGGATGAAACTGTGAGAGCTGCCGGAGAAGCTGGTTGTAAGAACATTATTTTACTCAAATGTACAAGTACCTATCCGGCAACTGCTGAGAATACTAATATTCGAACTATTTCACATATGCGGGAGCTATTTCAGTGCGAGGTTGGTTTGTCTGATCACACCATGGGCATGGGTGTTTCAGTTGCAAGTGTGGCTTTAGGTGCAACAGTGATTGAAAAACATTTTACGCTCAAACGAACAGATGGAGGGGTGGATTCTACATTTTCTATGGAGCCGGAGGAGATGGGGCAATTAGTTATGGAAACTAAGCGGGCTTGGCAGTCGCTTGGTAAAATTGGTTACGGTCCCACGGAAACAGAAAAGACATCAATGCAATGCCGTCGTTCTCTTTATGTATTCAGAAATATGCAGGCAGGTGATGTCTTTACCATAGAAAACTTGAGATCAATTCGACCAGGTTATGGTTTGCCACCGAAGTATTATAGTGTATTGCTTGGTAAGCATGTTCTTATGGATGTAAAAAAAGGAACACCGGTTAGTTGGGATTTAATTTAAAAAATTATAGAAGGCTATTATAAATGATAGAAATCTTTAAATCATCTTTTTTGGTAACTACTCAGCTATTGTTATTTCAAACACATTTGTAGCTGCTTAGGGACTGGAATAAAATACCTTTTGCAATATAAAGCATGTTATGATAAACTTGATCTTCTGTGCAATATCACAAATGACAAAATTATTTTATTCCA
>JAZDHC010000089.1:0-8370 GCA_043806395.1 Candidatus Desantisiibacteriota bacterium
CACTTTCATCGTTTTTCATATGATTCCTTTCGGGCAAGGAGACATCATCTACAGAATACAACCCCCTAACCCCCTTTTCTAAGGGGGAATATTGCACTCTCAACTAACCGCAAGCTTTCAAACAAAGGTGAACCGTCCCAGCTTTCTCAAAAAGTGGATTAAGTTTGTTGATAATAAGATGGTGCACCACCCTATCCCTGAAATCTGCGGCAAATATTTCTCGCTTAACGGGTTTATCTACAATAAAGGCAATGGACTTGCCGGGCAGGTAAGTACCGTTGTTTATTTCTTCGCAAAGTTTTACCAAATTACTTTCATAATCTACCTCAAAGGCAAGGGCATTGATGGTATTGCGTTTGCTACTGCGGCAATCAAAATAGGCTTCGAATAGCTCTGAGAGTTCTATTTTTGGCTTTACCTTGGGTTGTATGTCAAATAATGAAAGTTGCTGCATAATAAATTCCCCATTTGAAGGAGGTTAGGGGGATATAAAAGGAAAAACGGGCATGGTTCAAATCAGGGTAACAAACTGAGTAGGCAAATGGATGGCTCTTTTTTCTAATTCCCCCTTAGAAAAGGGGGTTAGGGGGTTGTTCTTCTCTGTATCTCTGTAACCCTGTGGTGAACAGTTTTGAACCATGCCGAAATTTAGCCATATAACTACTGAAATTTTCACCTTGAACTCATTTTTTCCTTGACATTCAATATCCTGTATGTTACACTCAAGTTATGGGGAATATTTCAGGAAATGTGGATAATCTGAACTCTGGAATGGCTGCCACTACTGTGGCTTAGTTCAATATGGGGATTGCTTTTTGTGGAGCAGCTGCTTTCCTTCTCCTTTTTCATGGAAAGTTTCTTATTGAAAAACCTCAAATGTTAGATTGGTGGAAATCAGAACCGTGCTTGGTGTTGTTTTGGAAATTGGGACCGGATGTGGTGTTGTTTTTGATTGGTGTATTATCATTTGTCTGTTATCGTTTTTGGTTATGTAAAGATTACCCTAAATATTTGAAGATGTTTTATTTTGGACAATTTACAGCATCGAGAGACAGAGCCAGAAGATACATTGATAGCGACATCTAATGCATTTCAAAAACTACTCAGCCAGGTAGATGTAGAAGAAAGCAATCCATCTTTAGATTGGAGGCGAGAGCTTCGTGCAATTTAGAGTCTGTTTTTCAAAACCATTTAAGCGTAGTCTTCGGCAGTTACGAAAGAGGTATCCTCAAGTTCAATCTGATATAGAATCAGCAATTGAAGTATTGTGTTGCTTCAGATGGACGGCTATGAAACCATAAAAGAGATACGCAAGTTAGCCCCATTCAATCAATTACCCATAATAGCCCTGACTGCTAAAGCGATGGAAGGCGATAGGGAGAAATGCTTAGATGCCGGTGATTCTGATTACATTGCTAAGCCGGTGGATACGGAACAGTTGCTGTCGATGATGCGGGTGTGGCTGTCCCCGGTTTTCCATCTCGCAAAGATACAAAGGAGGCATATCATGAATGAAGAAATAAAGGTAATAGATGAGAGGGTAAAGGAGAAGAGTGAGTTTGTTGAAAGAATAAATAAGGTTATGGGAGAGACAATTGTTGGGCAAAAATATATTATTGATCGTACGCTGATAGCATTATTTTGCAACGGGCATGTGATGATAGAGGGTGTTCCGGGATTAGCCAAGACATTGATTATTAAAACACTTTCATCAGTGATAGATGCTGCGTTTAGCCGCATCCAATTCACTCCGGATCTTTTGCCCTCTGACCTGATTGGGACAATAATACTCAATCCCAAAACAGGTGAGTTTTCGTCGAGGAAGGGTCCGATATTTGCCAATCTTATTCTTGCCGATGAGATAAACCGTGCCCCATCAAAGGTGCAGAGTGCCCTGCTTGAGGCAATGCAGGAACATTGCGTGACTATATCCAACGAAACGCATAAATTGCCTGAGCCATTCATGGTGCTTGCCACACAGAATCCTATTGAACAGGAGGGAACATATCCATTGCCTGAGGCAGCAATAGACAGATTCATGCTCAAATTAAAGATAGACTATCCCACAAAAGAAGAAGAGATACGGATAATGACCGTAGCGTTGATTGGTGAGGAGCCAAAGGTGTCTAAGGTCGTAAGCATTGATGAAATACTTGAGACCAGAAAATTGATTAACCAGATATATATTGATGAAAAGCTAAAAGCTTATATTGTTGACATTATCTCAGCCACAAGAAACCCGCAGGAATACAAGATTTCTGACATTGTGGGCATGATCCAGTGGGGTGCATCCCCAAGAGCGTCTATTTATCTGATGCAAGCAGCTAAGGGACATGCGTTTATCCGCAGGAGGGGATTTGTTACCCCTGATGATATTAAAGCCATAAGCATGGATGTCCTTCGCCACAGGATCATCCTCAATTATGAGGCAGAGGCAGAAGAGCTTACCACAGAGCATATTATCCAGAGGGTTTTAGATACAGTCGAGGTTCCGTAAACAATGCTTTCAAAAGAGATTCTCAAAAAGATCAGACAAATAGAGATAAATTCCTCAAGACCAGTCAATCAGCTTTTTGCGGGTGAATACCACAGTGTCTTCAAGGGGCAAGGGATTGAGTTTTACGAGGTGCGGGAATACCAGCCTGGGGACGATATTCGTGCTATAGATTGGAATGTTACAGCACGGTTGGGCAGTCCTTATATCAAAAAATATATTGAAGAACGGCAACGGACGATAATCCTGATGGTTGATGTCTCATCCTCGCTTGATTTTGGATCCATAGCCAAAACCAAAAACGATATTGCCACAGAGGTAGCGGCTCTGCTTGCTTTTTCTGCTATCAAGAATAATGATTTAGTGGGGCTGCTTTTGTTTTCAGATCGCATAGAAAAATTCATCCCACCCAAAAAGGGCAGGAAACATGTCTTGAGAATTATCAGGGATATTTTATGCTTTAAGAAAGAGGGCAAGGGAACAGATATATCACAGGCAATAAAATATTTAAGTCGAGTGATGCGAAAAAGGGCGATTCTTTTCCTTATCTCTGATTTTCTATTCGATAATTATGAGAAATCCCTCAATTTAATCTCTCGCAAGCATGATTTTATCCCAATCATCATCAAGGATAGGCTTGAGAAAAAACTTCCCTCAGGTATGGGATTGGTATTCTTTGAAGACCCGGAAACACAAACGATCCTTCCGTTTGATTTTTCGGATTCAAGGATAAGGGAGAGGTATCTTAAGGTTAGCCAGGAGGATATTGCCAGAAGGAAAAAATATCTGCAAGCTATTAAGGCAGACATCGTTGAACTCTCAACCGATGGGGAATACATAAAACCATTATCGCTTTTCTTCAGGAAAAGGGAGAGGAGGATGCGGTACTCATGAAACCTGAAGATATTTACGACATAAAGGGTGTGATAGGGGTTGTGGATTGGGGGACAATAACCTTTTTTCTCTGTATTTTCCTCTGCCTCTGCCTTCTCGGGTTTTTTATCTATAAATGGCTGAACCATTGGGCATTAAAATCAAGGTATGGGCATGAGGAAAGATTGCCAGAGATACCTTTTGACGAGGTTAGCCTTGATGAATTAAATAGCCTTGATCCGCTTGTTTTTTTTGAAAAAATGGCATTTAAGGAATATTATTTGATGATAACAGGCATTGTCCGAAAATTTTTGGCAAGAAACTATATCATTGATACACTTGATAAAACATCCCTTGAAATTATAGGCGAGATTGAAGGCAAGGAAAGGGATTATGAAAAGGTAAGGATGCTGGATAAATATTTTCAAATCTGCGACATGGTGAAATTTGCAAAATATAAACCGACATTGACACAGATGCGTGAGAATAAGGATGATTCTTTGAGGATTGTGAAAGAGTTGTATAGAAAAATGGTCAGGGAATAAGTGGAAGGCTTTAGCCTTCCACTACATTAATTTACGATCCCCCATCAAATTCTTCACATCCCTTGAAGCAGACCTCATTATCAGCCCGCCAACAAATATAAGGACAGAAAACTGCCAACATTCATCACTGCCTATAAGTAGCCCGGCCTTAACATTTTCTTCCTTTTCTAACTGATCTGAATAATGTTTTACAGCCTTATCTATACATCCCTCAAAGACATCAATAACACTTATCTCATTATTATATTTTAATGATGGGAATGATATGCCTCTTAACAAAAGAAATGCCCTGATGGTTTCTTTATTCACGCAAAGGTTCTCTTCAAATTCAAACCCTTCAAAAAACGGATGATTTGGCGGCATAAGCAGGGATGGTTCATGGACTGAAACATTTCCCTTGCGAATAACTGTGTCTCCGGGGTTTATCGTGGATTCACACAATAAGATATAAGGCACATCTGTCACCTTAAATGTTTGCAACGGGCTTATTCGATGCTTGATTATCTCTGTCTCTTTAACTGCCTTTCCCCACATCTCTTCTAAGTTCATATCTTCCTCCATATTTGTTCAGGCTGTTAGACTGTAGGCTTTTAGGCTGTAGGTTTTTAGTGAGCAAAAGGCAACAAAAACCGGCATGGTTCAGAATTGTTAACCATAAGGGGACATTACAGAAAAATAATACCACCAGTCCGCAGTAGCGTCCACCACTCTCAAGAGGGAATTACCCACCCCTGCCCCTCCCAGGAGGGGAATAACAACCCCCTAACCCCCTTTTTTAAGGGGGAATGTAACTACTCAGCTATTATTATTCTAAACACATGTAACTACTCAGGTGTAAATAAGGAAAAAGGGGAAAGTAGGGAAAAATGGAAAGAAGAGAGAGAATTATGTTTCTTTTTCCCCTTTTTCCAGCTTTTTCCATTTTCCCTTTAATCTCTTCCCTTTCTCTTTTACCTTGCTTACACCCTTTGAATAGTTGGCTGATTCAAAATGTGTTTGAAATAACAATAGCTGAGTAGTTAAGGGGGAATTAAGAAATACAGCCATCTATACTCGATTAGTTTGTCACCTTAATTTGAACCATGCCACTTTTTCCTACAACCCACAGCCTAACAGTCTACAGCCTAAAAACCTAAAGACCTACAGCCTCCCCTTGCAATACCTCCATAAAAGCCTCAACCACCTTATGGTCAAATTCCATTCCACAACATTTCTTTAACTCCTCAATTGCCTCACTCGCAGAAAGGGCTTCGCGATAGGGTCGTTTGGTAATCATTGCCTGATATGCCTCCACAACCTCAATAATCAGTGCCTCAATGGCAATCTCACCACCTATCAACCCATCTGGATACCCTTTTCCATCTATCCTTTCATGGTGTTGCATGATGGTATTTTTTACATTCCAGGGAAGATTTAGTTTTTCAATGATACCCCTGCCCAGCGATGGGTGTTTCCTGATAATCTCAATCTCTTCATGGCTTAATTTACCCTTTTTCAAGAGTATCTCCTCTGGGATATTGACCTTACCAATATCATGAAGCAGTGCCCCCAAACGGATACACTCTATCTGATCTGTAGAAAGTCCCATTCGTTTGGCTGTTTGTACACAATATTTTACCATAGATTGGGTATGCTCGCTCCCATAGCCATCCCTTTCATCTATGGACTCACTCAATATCTCGGCTGTGTTAAATATCTCATCTCTGGTAACATCAAACAATCTGGCATTTTCAATGGCAATAGCCGCCTGTGTTGCAAAGGTAGACAATAATTCTGTCTCCTCATCAGTATATCGGTAAATTTCGGATGAATAAACCGTAACGATACCCAACAACTCATCCTTGACCATCAAGGGTACAGATAAGAGGGAGGCAAGCCCCTCTTTTATTGCGTCATCCTTGCATTTTATTCTTGCATCTGTTTTAATATCCTCAATCACTACAGGTTCTTTGGTTACTACCATATGACTGATAATACTCTTATCTATGACTAATCCCTCTTTACTACAGTATTCCTTAGAGAGCCCACAGGAGGATGTAGTCGTTGCTTTCTTAGTATCAGCTATAAACTGCAATGAACAACGACTTGTAGGCATCATTTGACTGATAGATTGAACAATCAAATCCAGGACATATTGTAATCCGAGTGTAGAGATAATTGCCTGTCCAACCCTATGCAGGGTATCAAGCTGTCCAATCTTCTGCTCCACAGCATGATAGAGAAGGGATTCCTCAATGGCAATAGAGGCTTGTGCCCCTATGGTTATAAAAAATTCAAGGTCTTCCTGACTGAAAACCAGTTTATTAGTTCGATTAAGATTAAATACCCCAAGCAACTCCCCTCTGGATTCAAGGGGAATACATATTAATGAGGTTATTCCCTCCTTTTTTAAGATTTCAGACAGGGTATCATCCGAATCTTCTCTAACAAGCAATGGATACTTTTCTGCAGCCACTATGGCTGAGATACTTTCTCCTATCTTTCTTTTTGTTCCAATAACCATCTTACCGCCTGTTCCATAGGCTACCCTTGCCTTTAGTCTGCCTGTTGACGGCTCTACCATGGATATTATCCCACCATCAGCATCAAGAACGCTCATGGCAGTATAAAGGATTGAATTAAGGAGCTTTTCCGTATCTAAGGTAGAGGTAATAAACTTGCCAATCGTAGACATGGTCGATAATTCAGCCACCTTATTGGATAATTGATACCTTTCTGTACACAGCGAGGCAATGGTATTGGCAATAGAGATAAGTAATTCGCCAGCCATATAAACCTTACTTTCAGGAAATACCCGTATCCCTTCAACTGCTCTGCTCAAATATGTAACATCAATGTCAAGTTCTTGTACTAACCCTTCAATCTTTTCCTTGGAAACAGCAGTAAATACCTGTGTCCCCTCAATTACAATTGCTCCAAGGTAAATATTCCTGCTGATTATTGGGGCAGCAAAATGACCCAATCCTGCCTCACAGAAGAATATCTTTGATACCTGATTAACAGCCGTGATATTAACTATTTTTTTGATAAACGCATGACACTTCTGCGTACCTTTTTCTGTCTCACGAATAATCTGACAAAAAGAGGAAAGACCGCTTGGCTTGGTTAAAATATTCCCATTAGCATCCACAATTATAACTGGAATATCCAGAGCAGATGCGAATTTATCCTGAATCTCCTGAAGTACAGATACCTCTACCAACTCAGACAGTCTCTTTCCGCCAAACACCAGATCCTTCTTTTTGTCCTTCATCTTATTCAGCCAATAAGATACATTCTTTGGAATGGTAAAGATAAATGTTGAACCCTTGCCAACCTCGCTCTCAACCCATATCTTGCCCTCATGTGCCTCAACCATCCCTTGAGAAATATGTAAACCCAGCCCACTCCCACGAATTCTTTCATGTGGAGCTAACTGAGGAACCTTATAAAACTCATTAAATATCCTCTCCATGTGTTCATGGGCAATGCCTACACCTGTATCCTGCACACTCACCAGTACCTTATCCCCTTCCTCTTTTGCAGTTACAATTATCTTGCCCGGGGAAGTGGTAAATTTAATCCCATTAGTCAAAAGGTTTATCAGCACCTGTTTTATCCTCTGATTGTCAACAATTACCTCAGACAGGTCATCAGGAATACAAACGACTATGGCAATTCTATACTCATCAGCCAGACCTTGAACAAGAGAAACTGCCTCACTGACTATGCCTGACAGATCATGCACGCCAAGATCCAGCTTGAGATTATTTGTCAACATGGCTGAACGGTCAAGCAGATTATTGACAAGGGTATCAAGCTGAATGGTCCCCTTGAGGATAATATGCATAAATTGTTCTACAGTAGGCGGAATATCCCCCAGAGATCCCTTTAGAATAAGCTCTGTTGCCCCTTTTATGGATGTCAATGGGTTCTTTAATTCGTGAACCACCATGTGAATAAGTTTTTCTTTGCTTAGTGCATCGTTATTGTCCATTTGTCCTCCTGTCTTGGTGACCGATCACCCATTACTGATTATATGATACCATATTGTGTGCCTTATGTCAATTTCTTTTTCATGATCTGAATATTTGATAAAGCAATTCTGCTGCAAAATGCGACTTTTCTTGTAATAATCCAACCAAAGCAAGGACTTAGTATTCATTGGAGCAAAAAAAATCACTTTTTTGAAAAAAAGTTGGGCATGGTTCAAATCAGGGTAACAAATTGAGCAAGCAATTTCTGTGTTTTCCTAATTCCCCCTTAAAAAAGGGGGTTAGGGGGGTTGTTCTTCTCTGTGTTTCTGTAACCCTGTAGTGAACAGTTTTGAACCATGCCCATTTTATGATATAATTCTCTTTATGAAAACTCACAACAATCTCAAGTCAAATGCTTCTCAAAATATCGCTAATCGTCTCGCATGGTGCACCGCTCAAAGGGACCAGGCAGGCATCACCAAAGACCTTGCTTCAGGTAAAG
>JAZDHC010000090.1:0-11263 GCA_043806395.1 Candidatus Desantisiibacteriota bacterium
CACACCCCGTCCGCAGTAGCGTCCACCCCTCTCAAGAGGGGAATGTATTTCCCTAATTCCCCCTTAGAAAAGGGGGTTAGGGGGTTGTAATTATCTGTGCCTCTGTAACCATGTGGCGAACAGTTTTGAACCATGCCAGAAAATGTTATGCTGTTCGATAATGTTATGAAGCTTTATCGAGAAACAAATAATATGAAAGCAGAATTGAAATGGACAAAGGTATCCAACCAGAAGTTACCGGAATATAAATTGCTAATAGATTTGTTTTTCGCTTACAGAAAAGGGAATACACTTCAAATCCATCATTATAGATACTCATCAAATTGACCATAAGAAATATAGCAAGGGTGATAAAGAGCTTGGTTTTTATAAATTCATGTATCAGTTTCTACTACATTCTTTTGGTCCTTATGCAAAAAATGATGATAAATATATTATTTACCTTGATGAGAGAAATAGTTCTTATCCTCTGGGAACCTTTTATGGTCGGGTGCTTAACTGAAACCGTAGAAGAAAATTGTCACCGATATAAGGGATTTAATCTCCTATCAAAGGAGGATTCCTCTTTATTTTGTCTCCTATGTAGAGGTGAAAATTTTATCAGCGGCTTCACTAATAAAATGCTACGATCCCTTCTCTCCAATAAAACCTCAAGCTGTGTTAGTCGATTACTCAAATGGCTCCTGTCACACAACCTGATAAAAAAGGTCAACAAACGATACAAATATTATCTCACAGAGTTCGGACGATGTGTTATTCTAATGACATTAAAATTACGAGAAATGGTTGTTCTTCCTACCCTTGCCTCTACTTGTTAATCCCCCGTGATTGACACTAAACTTCCTTGCACAAAAAGCAAGAATTACACGGGTAAAGCACTAAAGAATCTTGGAGTGCATGAAGCTCAGCTCCAATTACAGTTATGATACCAATATCATAATGGTCAGCACTCATTATTACCTTCCTTTTTGTGTTGCTCTCGTTTTGTGTTTTGGTGATTTTACTTTCTCCTTCAAGTATCTCCCTATAAGACACATTCCGCACCCCTTAGATTCGGGAAAACAACATTTTTATCTTGTGATAGTTCAATAAGTTAAGACAAAATCATTCTCACGGTTAAGTGCTGGGAAACAAGACAATTTATGAATTGCTCCTGTGATATTTGGGAATTTCTGGCTAATTTTTGGCATTGCACAACAGGAGCACATTTTCATAACTGCCTATCGATAAATAAGATAAAATAGCCCAATTAACACGCAAAAGGGTGCGAGATGTGTGATATAATACCATAAAACAATACAATTGTCAATATTTTTTCCTAATGAGGACATAGAGAAGTAAAACATAAGCACGAAATATAGAAAAGGCAAAACAGGAGAAAAAACCAACAACACGATAGACTAAAAAATTATATTGCCATTCAGGTTCAATTATGGTATAATAAATAATAATAGTGCAGGTGTTAAAATAAGAGGGAACCCATTGTTTTGTGTAGGGAACATGTTCCCCCCTATCCTACAATCTATATGGTGCTAAAACATGAAATTTCTAAAATTACCCACAAACAATCTTCCTGAATTCATACTAAACTTGAGAAAAATAGGCGAGGTTCATATACCCATAAAAAAAGGGGAGAAATCCTTTGTCTTCAGAAAGATGAATGAACAGCAGGATATTTCATCAATGCAAATTAACTATTCAAGGACAATCCTTCCATTAAAGAAATACTTTTATCATCCCACGGAAACTATGTTTGAATTTTCCAAAACCGGGTTTGTTCAGCCCGAAAAACCACCCGAGGTTCATGACATTATTTTTGGGGTACATGCCTGCGATATTCATGGTATTCTTACCCTGGATCTTGTCTTTTCTGGAAAATATCGCGATGAGTATTATTTCAATAGAAGGGAAAATGTTTCCCTGATTGGAATGAGTTGTATGCCTGATGGATTCTGTTTCTGTAACTCTATGGCTACAGATTATGTGGATACCGGATTTGACCTGTTTTTTTCCGAAGTACCGGGGGCATATTTAGTCAGGGTTGGTACAAGCAAGGGCGACGATATGCTCAACCTCTCCCGTTCATTATTTGAAGAGATCACCCATAAGGATATTGATGCCCATAAAGATTATTCTCTTGCAAGAAAGAAGGCATTCAAGAAGTCTCTGGATATACGAAATCTGCCGGAGATTATGGACTTGGAGTATGAAAGCAATCTGTGGGATGAGTTGGGCAAGAGATGTACTAATTGTGGGACATGTTCCATGGTTTGTCCTACATGCTATTGTTACAGGATATTTGATGATATTGACATGGATTTGGAATCAGGCAGAAGAAGAAGGCAGTGGGATTGTTGTTTGTTTCGAGATCATGCCATGGTTGCCGGTGGGCATAACTTTAGACAGAGCCGTGCAGATAGGTTTAAGCATCGATGGCTGCACAAACAACAATCGTTTGCCGGCGTTTTTGGCAGGCCCAGCTGCGTTGGCTGTGGAAGATGTATTGAGGCTTGCCCGTCTAAGATAGACATTGTTGAGGAATCAAATAAGATTCAAGGGGATTAACATAATGACCAACCCATATTTACCACATTTGGCAAAAATAATCCGAATAATCCCTCAGATGGATGATGTCAGGCTTTTCCAGATAAGGCTTGAGGATGAAGGGATACGGAATAAATTCAAGCACATACCAGGACAATTTGTAATGCTTTCTGTTCTGGGTACAGGGGAGGCACCTATCTCCATATCATCCTCACCTACAAGACCAGGGATTATAGAGCTTTGTATCAGAAAAGCCGGCAAGGTGACAGATGCCTTATTCAGATTAAAAGAAAATGATACCATTGGGTTAAGGGGACCATACGGGAATGGTTATTTTATGGAAAAAATTAAGGGGAATAATCTCTTGATTGTAGCTGGTGGTATTGGTATGGCTCCATTACGATCATTGCTCTGGTATAGCCTTGACAATCGAGACGATTTTAAGGATATAATCCTGATGTATGGCACAAAAACACCGGATGAAATGCTCTTTAAGGATGAGCTTTTTTCTCTTTTAGATAGAGAGGATATTTCCTGCCTTTTGACTGTAGACAAAGGTACGGATACATGGAAGGCAAATACCGGGGTTGTAACAAAATTATTTGATCTGGTCAACCTTTCGCCTACCACAACATACGCAGCCATTTGCGGGCCACCAATCATGTATCAATTTGTGTTGCAAAAGCTCATTGAATGCGGTTTTTCTAAGGATAGGATCATGATGTCCTTGGAAAGAAGGATGCAATGTGGCATTGGTAAGTGCCTTCATTGCAGTGTTGGACATAAATATACCTGTACTGATGGGCCTATATTTACCTACTGGGATGTGATGAATATGCAGGAGGTAGTCTAAATGCCAAAGCCAAAGATTGGAATATATGGATTATCAAGCTGTGCCGGGGATCAACTCACTATCTTGAATTGTGAGGATGAGATACTTGAGATTGCCTCAAAGGTTGATATTAGGTCATTTATCATGGCTCAAACAGGGAATGAGGAAACAGAGCTTGACATTGCCCTTGTTGAAGGAACGGTCTCTACGCAGAGAGACCTTGAGAGATTAAAAGAAATAAGGGGTAGAGCAACCATCTTAGTGGCTATGGGTACCTGTGCCTGTTGGGGTGGAATAAATGCTATGAGAAATGATATTCCACGAGCAGAACTTCTTAAGGGTGTATATGGAGAAAACGGGGACAAATATTTTGATTCGCTTCCTGTGCCAGAAGTGCTACTTCCTCAGCCACTGAAAAACTTTGTTAAGGTTGATTTATCCATTACTGGCTGTCCCATAGAAAAGAAATGGTTTTTAAGGATATTTAAGGCATTCCTTCACGGTGATATAATAGAGGTTCCAAACTTCCCCCTGTGCAGCGAGTGTAAGATGGTAGAAAATGAGTGTTTATTGGTGAATAGGGGTATATTTTGCCTTGGACCGATTACCATTACCGGTTGTAAGGCAAGGTGTCCGTCGCATAATACCCCCTGCATTGGCTGTCATGGACCTGTTGATGAGGCAAACTATGCTGCGGAGGTTAATATCCTGTTAAATATGGGGTATACCCTTGAAGAGATAAAACGAAGGATGGGATTTTTTGTATTTGAGCCAGATTTGGGACAAATACAATGAATTGTCCTATCTAACTGACCCCTTGTTCAAAATGGCATGGAGGAATAGAAGAATATGGTTTGTCCTGATTGCAACTATGAAAAGAATGGAGAAGATGCCTTATGCTGTGGTCTCTGTGGCAAGGTATTCAGAAAGGAAAAAGTAGAAGAAAAAACATTCCACCACCTACCCCTGCCAGAGGTGCTATCTCCTTCAGCGGGGGACATAACCACGCCGAGAAAGCTTCTCAAATTAGACAAAGAGGCTGATATTAGAATCATCAATAAGCTTTATCAGGATGGATTATTAAGCGATGATGCATTCATCGCTGCAAGCAGGATATTACGACCAATTTCTAATTGGTTTTTATGGGCAAGACAAATGCTTTTTATCTTTGGAAGCACATTGGTACTGGCTGGAATCATTTTTTTCTTTGCTTACAATTGGTCAAAAATGGGGCGTTTTTTTAAATTTGGGTTGATTGAATCGGGAATTATAGTTTGTATCATTGTCTCTTCCGTGCAAGGAAGAACACAACTCGTAGGTAAAGTCCTGCTGCTGTGTGCTTCGATCATGGTTGGTGTCCTGTTAGCTGTTTATGGACAGATATATCAGACAGGGGCTGATGCCTTTGAATTGTTCATTGGCTGGGCGATTTTGATATTTGGTTGGGTCGTTATTTCAAAATTTGACGCCCTCTGGCTATTATGGCTTATCCTTTTGAACACCGGAGTGATTCTGTACTGGGCTCAGGTAGGGCATCCTGCTCACTCTATTTCCTATGAATATCTCTGTCTTGCTGTGGCAGCCATCAATGGTTTAGCTTTAGCTCTATGCGAAGCTGCTATGCTGCATAACATTGAATGGCTCAGAGGAAAATGGCTTCGTAATATCTTGTTGGCTATTTTCCTTGTTGTTCTGTTGATTCCTACTATTCATCTGATCGTTCATTCTGAAAGTGCAAAAGGGGTGACTGTTTTTACCGCTTGCACATGGATTTTTACCATTGTAGGCGGATATGCCTGTTATCGATATAAACTTCGTGACATGGTATCCCTATCACTCATTATAGGGGATGTCTGTATTATCATATTGACAATGGTCGGAAAAGTTTTGTTTGATTCCCAAAATTATGGAAGGAATAGTATTTCGTATTTACTTTTTTCACTGATTATATTGGGGTTGGTAAGTGGTGCTGCTTTCTGGCTGAGAACGATTGCTGCAATAATGTTTGTGAAGGAAACAAAGGGAACAAATGGGATAGGAATGGAGGAATTTTTGCAATGAACAACAATACTCCCACAATTAGAGAAATACTTGGACACTTAGATGTCCAAAGATTAGTAAGCCAAAAAGAGCTAATGAGAATTGATGAAAGCTTGGACAAATCTGACCAGACATCAAAAGATCCGATTTACATGCACATTCTTCTTGGTTTCGGTGCATGGTTTGCTGCTTTGTTCCTCATCTCATTTTGTGGGATGTCTCATATATTTGAAGATAAATTTTTGACAACCTTTTTTGGTATCATCTTTCTTGTTGCTGCAATTTTTATTACCAGAGTAAATAAGGCTACATTCTTTAGTCAACTCTCTCTTGCCCTGGCATTTTCGGGAAATATCATGGTATTAATCGGAATAGCAAATGGATTTGGCACTCATGAACTCTCTGTTATAATTATCACCCAGGCTATCATCTGCGTAATAGTTTACCCTTTCTATGATAATGCTATTTATCGCTTTTTAGCACCAACAGCATTGGCGGTACTTATCACAACATGGATTATTACGGAAAAGGTATTTTTTCTTATTCACGCCCTTGTTACCGCAGAGGCATTTCTCGTCGGCACATTGTTGTTTTACAGAAAACGCCCTCACTTACTTACACCCCTGATCTATTCATCTGCAATCATGCTACCAATAACGCTTCTTCTTATGAACATCTCACAGGTATGTCCATGGAGAGAAAACTTTGATGAACCACTATGGCCGTCAAGTATATTGCTGGCAGGTAGCCTGATATATCTCTATCTTCATTTAGCTGGTGGATTGAAACGACTTAACGAGCCATGGCTGGTTCTTGCGATTCTATCCACTATCCTGTTGGGATTTTTCACAACTCCCGGCATTCTGGTTGCGATCGGTCTGCTTGTCGCAGGCTATACATTTGGAAATCGCATATTGACAGTGCTGTCATATTTATTCCTGCCATGCTTTCTCATAGTTTTCTATTATGCTCTGAACATTGATCTTGCTTATAAATCATGGGTTGTTGCAGGAAGTGGCGTAATACTTCTTGTCATATATTGGATTGTAAAAACCATTCAACCAGAGGAGGTATCATGGTGAAGAAGATTCTTTTCTGGGGTATATTGGTATTCGTTATTGTGTATATCAATCTCCTTATTTTGAAGAAGGAAGAAACCATTGCAAATGGCCGTACAATGCTACTTCGCCTTGCCCCTGTTGACCCCCGTTCACTTATACAGGGTGATTACATGAGTTTAAGGTATGCTATTGCCGGAGAAATCCCACAAGATCAGCTGAAGAACAAGGGATTTATTGTCGTCTCACTTGATAAAAATGATGTGGCTAAGTTCGTGAGAATCCACAAAGATGAGAGTTTGCAAGCAGACGAACGGCTTCTCTTCTATCGCAATCGGGGACAGGATAAACTTTGGTTGTGTGCAGATTCGTTCATGTTTCAGGAGGGGGATGCTGAATTATATTCAAAAGCACAATACGGCGAATTAAAAGTTAATGCATCAGGTATAAGCGTACTTGTAGGTCTTCGCGGAGAAGACCTTATTTCTCTGGGGAAAAATAACTGAACGAGAGTGTTTTGTGAATCAGGAATTAGGCATGGTTCAAATCAGGGCAACAAATTGGGCAAGCGAACGGGAGACAGTATTCCCCTGATTCCCCCTTAGAAACCTATCCTTACCCACAAGTCCAAATAAGGCTAATTGTGGGACGGTTCATTTTCAGGCAATTTCCTATGATTTCTTGGCATGGTTCAAAACAGGGTAACAAATTGGGGTGGTATATTTTCCTAATTCCCCCTTAATAAAGGGGGTTAGGGGGTTGTAATTCTCTGTACTATCTGTGACCCTGCGGTAAACAGTTTGAACCATGCCAGGATTTTCGCGTATTTCGTAGTTATCTCTTAGGAGTTGGAAATAAATAAACTTTCCTATCAAGCCCTTAAGTCAAAATTTAAGTAGCAATGTTATTCTTTTACGGCTCCTTAGGAGCTAATAATCATATAAAAAAGGATGGTAACCACAATGTCTGTTGAACAAAAACAATATGTTTCCGAGCTAAAAGAAGGAAGTACGGTCAAGAGCTGTTTTGTTGTGAAAAAGAAAGAGCTTCGTGAATTTAAGGGTAAGCCTGAACAGTATCTGTTTCTGGAGGTTGGTGATAAAACCGGGTTTATAGATGCTGTTGCATGGGAAAACGCTTTTTTTTACACCACCCTGTTTGAGGAGGGGGATGTTGTCTGGATTAATGGCCGTGCAGGAAAATATCGCAACAAGATGCAACTAACCATTGATTCTGTTTCTAAACATACAGAATATAATCTGGATGATTTTATGTCTCATACAGATAAGGATGTTGAAGGGATGACTGTGCAGCTTTTCAATGTTATTAAGAAAATTGACAATCCCTACCTGAAAGGATTGCTTAATTCCTTCTTTAGTGATGCTGATTTTCTGTCAAGGTTTAAGCAGTCACCAGCTGCCAGATCTGTCCATCATAACTATCTCGGTGGATTATTGGAACACACATGTGAATTGCTCCAGATATGTGATAGAGTTTGTGAAATATATCCACAGATTGACAAAGAACTCCTCCTTGCAGGGGCAATTCTTCATGATATTGGAAAAGTTGATGAACTCAAGTATAGTTTATGTGTTGATTATACAGATGAAGGGGAGCTTGTTGGGCATATTGTTATAGGTGGACAAATGGTCTCACAAAAAATTGAAACCATCGAAGGATTTCCCTCATCCTTGAGAATAAATCTATTACATATCATATTGAGTCATCATGGAGAATATGCCTTTGGCTCACCCAAGAGACCCAAAACCCTTGAGGCATGTGCCCTTCACCATGCAGACAACATGAGTGCTCAGGTAAAACGATTTATTCAGATTATGGGACAGAAGACTGATTCAAATAATAATTGGACGGCATATAATGGGCTTCTGGGGAGAAGGCTGTTTTGTAGTGGAAGGCTTTAGCCTTCCACTTCTCCGTTACATCTGACTATCCCAGCATCTTCAACACCTTCGCCAGCGTAGCCTTCATTTCCTTTCTTACAACAATCATATCAAGCAATCCATGTTCAAGTAAAAATTCAGAGCGTTGGAAGCCTTCGGGCAGTTTTTGTCCAATGGTTTGTTCAATTACCCTTGGTCCGGCAAAACAGATCAGAGCCTTTGGTTCGGCAATAATAATATCGCCTAATGTAGCAAAACTTGCTGTTACACCACCGGTTGTAGGGTGTGTCAGGACTGAGATATAGGGTATTCCTGCCTCAGATAGTCTGGCAATAGAGGCTGAGGTCTTTGCCATTTGCATCAAAGACATTGTGCCTTCCTGCATTCTTGCCCCACCAGAGGCACAAAACATTACTAACGGTACTTTTTCCTCAAGGCACATATTCACAGCTAAGGCTATCTTTTCACCCATCACTGAGCCCATGCTTCCACCCATAAAATCAAAACAAAGTACTCCGGCAACAATCTTACACCCATGGATACTGCCTTTAACCGTTACAATGGAATCTAAAAATCCTGTCTTTTGTTGAGCATCCTCTAATCTTTGTAAATAAGGTTTACTATCCATAAATCCAAGAAAATCTATGGGTTTAATCCCCTGATTAAATTCCTCAAACCCTTCATCCATTATAAGTTGCAATCGTTCTTTGACCCCGAGACGGAAATGGAAGTTACATTCAGGGCAGACCATTTGATTTGCTTGCCAATCTTTTTTATAGATCAGCTCATCGCACCCTTCACACTTTATCCATAACCCCTCTGGTGCTTGTATCTTCTTTTTTGGTAAAGGGATAGTAGCATATTTTGGCTTTCTAAAAAGCATTATTTGTTTCTCCTTATGGTTCTTGTTTGCCAATAATCATAAATATCATTGCCAACAAACCCATTAATCCCTAATTCTGCTTAAATATCTCCAAATTCAATCTCGATATCGTTTAACTCTTTACTCCCAATGATAACTTTCCCCACATTTTGAAAAACTACCTCCTGAGTTCCTCCTCCTATCCCAAATAATCGCTTGACTGTTGCAGATTTGCGGTAGTTGAAGTCAACCAAGTCAATATCAATCGCAGTCGCTGCCGAACCTGTATCTAAAATGCATTTGTCTATTATTACGCTGTTCCCCTCATAAATCAGTTCAAAAGTGATCCAGATCAATCCATGTTTCAATTCAAAGTTCATCTTATGATTCCTTTATAGGGAATATTTTCGACAATGAATTCTTCGGGCGTTGAAGGAAGAGAATATAAGACTTCCCTGCCCTTATGCTTGTATTGTTGGTAAATGGGATATTGTTTTCGTATTTCTGACCATTGCATTTGCTTTCCTCCTCATGTTGTGTTATTCAATGCTCGTATTATATGCCCCACCTAATTCAATATATGGTGAGGAATCTATAAGCAACTAACGATAAGTTCACCAACAGCGGGGCGAATAGCCACAAAATGTTGTAAGCAAAATAAAATATCGGTCGGTCGCCACATCCCCGCTGGTTAGGTGCATTGCCTCGTTAGCAACTCTTGGTTGCTCGCTTAACTCTTGGATCTTCGTTTGCTCTTGATTCTTCGCATAACCTCAGATCTTCGCCCGCTCTTGGATCTTCGTCCGCCTTCTTTTTTTCGTCTGTTTTCTGTTCTTTGCCCGATTTCAATTCTTACGCCCGCTTATCGAATCTTCATTCGATCTTGGTTCTTTGCACGGCTGTCAATTCTTCGCCCGATCTCGGTTCTTCGTCAGCTTTTTGTTGTTGCTAAGTCTTTCTCTTTCGCAGCTAACGATAGAGCTAAGCTGCGGCGTACTCGCCGTCAACTGCAGCGCCTGGTTAGGCTTTTAATAGGTAACTGTCCCCTATTTTTGTCCCCGAATTCAAAATTAACCAGTATAAAGCTCCCACTCAATATGGTAAATAATATCATCCTTAAAAGAGAATGTGACACAACTTGATGCTCCCTCAATATATAGATATGTCCACTCTTCATCGTATGATGCCCTTAAAGCAACTGGGATTTTTTTATATGATTTATCTACCAGAATTTTCCTTTTGTATGGTTTCCCTAAAATCTCTAAAACTTTCTTTTTAGAACTTCCGACATTCAAACCCCATTTTGTCTTATACTTATCACTTGTAATTATTACAGATGAAATTACTATTTCATCTCCTTTGATACCTTTAATGAATTTTATATACAAATCATCATAAAACCATTCACAAGTCTCGGATGACGCATTATCGTCAGGATTCCCAAAATTCTTGATTATTTCATCCTTTGTTTCACCTATCTTAAAATCCCAGCCATTATCAATAAATTGATTTACTTTTTTCCATGCGGGGAAATTTTCTATTGTATTTTCTCTTATTTCTACCTGTTGTTGCTGTTTTATATATACAGCAAAAATCGCTAACATTATTAGCATCACAATTCCTGTTGTTAAAAGTTTAGCATTTCTCCTTATTTTCATCGTGATCTCCTTTAACTCGATGTTCAAGTTTTTTGACCTGTGCAGAAAACGGACACCCACAAGGAGGGAGCCCCTCTGGCAGGGATGTCCCTACAATTTCTGGCAATGTTCTGTTGTAGGGACAGGAGATAGCATCTCTGGCAGGTTTATCCCTGTCCGTAACCACACATTTGTAGCAAATTACCATAATTGTAGGTTGAAACAGCTTAAACATGTGGTGATTTCTGACTGCACAGATTGATAAAATCAATGTGTTGAGAAAAAACTTGAACATCGAGTTTAAGATTACAATTTCCGCTTAACATTCGGATATTTATTTGTCTAACCATAAAAATCACTGGTGGGCTACTGCCCATCCAGTGATTTTT
>JAZDHC010000091.1:0-16228 GCA_043806395.1 Candidatus Desantisiibacteriota bacterium
AGCCAATAATTAATTTTACATATGCCACCAAGACACAAAGGCGCCAAGGGACACAAAAGATAAATTAACACTTTGTGTAACTTTGAGCCTTAGTGCCTTTGTGGCAAATTAAATGTCAACTATTTTATTGGCTTGCATATAAGAAGGAGGGAAGATGTTTATGGGAAATACCGAGACATTGAAGAATAGTCGTGAGCAGGCTTTTACTGAGTATGTTTTGGGACGGATGAAAAACGACAACGCATTCGGTGCTGCGTTGCGGCGAGCAGACAATCCTGACACAGAATACCAGTCATGGGAATATCTGGCCGGTTGGTGCGACATTGAAAAAGCTTGGAAACGTCGGCCATACGCGACAATAGCCTCTGCTATTGCGCGCGCCAAGCCCGCTGCGGACGGGTCTCTCGGAATCGGCAAGGCAATTGCCGCATGTTATGAAGATGGGAACAAGTCGGAACCAGCCAAGTCCAAGCTTCGCCGCCTGCTTGCGTGCGATTCTACAGAAGAAGCATGTGTTATCCTGCGGCCTTTACTGAGTTTGATTTCTTCACACGGCGCGCACATAGGGTACGGGAAATTATTGACTGAACTTCTATGTTTTGGAGAAAAAACAAAAGAAAAATGGGCCGTTGATTTTTATGGGAGGAGGTGGGACGATGATTGCGTCGGCGCTTAGGTTGAATCGTGCTGATTGTAAGGCATTGGAGATCAAAGATGCATATAGTCTGCATAGGGTTGTCTATTCACTTTTTCCTCAACAAGATGACCAGCCGCGGGATTTTCTATATGCTGACAAGGGTGGCGACTGGAACTGTCGTCAAATATTGATCCTCTCTGAACGAAGGACTGAAATCCCTGAGTTTGGTGAAATTGAATCCAAGAAAATACCCGAATCTTTCTTGCAATGGGACAACTACGGCTTTGAGGTGATAGTGAATCCAACCCAGAGAAACGGGCTTTCCAAAAAAACGACGCCGATAAAGGGGAGGGAGAATCTACGCAACTGGTTCATTCAGAAGGCTTCTGCATGGGGTTTTGATGTCGAGCAGGATAGCCTGCAAGTCAGTAACATCGGCGTGGTCAGCTTTGACAGGGATAAAAGCATCAAACAGACCCATGGTACAGCGACATTTATTGGTAAGCTTAAGGTGATTCACAGAGAGGCATTTCTAAACAATTTCAAACACGGTATCGGCCGAGCAAAGGGGTTTGGCTTTGGATTGCTACAGATTGTGCCTATTCAAAAATACTAAAAAATTAAAAACTCAGGAGGAATTAACATGATTCAGAACCCGTATAAAAATCTCAATGTAGAATTTCACATCTTGCAGTCCTTTCCAGTCACATGCCTAAACCGTGATGATGTGGGAGCACCTAAGACAGCAGTGGTTGGCGGAACTACCCGTTCCAGGGTAAGCAGTCAGTGCTGGAAGCGACAGGTTCGTCTTGCGATGCGCGATTTTGGAGCAAAACTTGGAACACGAACAAAACTAATAGGAGATCTTATTGCCAAAGCATGTAGTGAAATAGGGGCTACTGAAGAACAGGCTCAGGCATGCGGTGACAAGATAGAGCAGATATTTATCAAGAAGGCTGCGGAGAATAAAAAAACGAAAAAGGAAAAGGATGGTGATGTCCAGGAAGACAGCGGGGCTGAAGAGATGGCGACCGGCGACAAGACGGATACGCTTTTGTTTTTAAGCCCTAAAGAAGTGACCATTTTAGCAAATGCATTTAAGGATGCCGGATTTAAGCCTGACGAGGTAATTAAACAGAAGGATAAGGATGCAAAAAAACAGGCAAAAAAACAGGCAAAGGAGTTGGAAGACATAATTGGAAAAACCGAACATCACATAGATGCCCTGGATATTGCGCTTTTTGGCCGAATGGTTGCTCAGGCGGCAACAATGAATGTTGAGGCTGCTGCTTCTTTTGCCCATGCAATTTCGACTCACAAGGTGACCAATGAGGTGGAGTTCTTCACCGCGTTGGATGACGAATCAAAAGAACCGGGTTCTGCTCACATGGGGAGCATGGAATTCAACTCCGCAACCTATTATCGTTATGTGAGCCTGAATATCGGTCAGCTGTGGCAGACATTGAACGGACAGAATATACCAGAAGCCGTTGAATGCTTTGTAAAGGCTTTATTTGTGGCTGTGCCCAGTGCGCGACAGACAACTCAGTCAGGTGCCTCTCCATGGGAATTTGCAAAAGTCATGGTGCGTAATGGGCAACGATTACAGATCCCTTTTGAAACAGCTGTTAAACCTCAAAATGGGGGCTTCATGGAACCAAGTAAAAAAGAGATGTGCGAGTATTTAGACAAAAAGGAAAAACTTGCTGGTTCTCTATTTGGAAAAATCGAGAGTTTTGAATTTGGTGAGGATGAAGATTTCAATATTGACAAGCTTATTGAATCTATTAAGACCGCAATTGCGGAGGGTAGTAAAAAATGAGTACAAGTTTCTTATTACTATGGTTGGAGGCACCTTTGCAATCATGGGGTGTGGATTCCAAGTTTGGCAGACGCGACACTCTTAACTTCCCGACAAAGTCTGGTGTAACAGGGCTTTTGCTTTGCGCGCTGGGTGCGTCCGGGGAGCAGAAAGAATTGCTGTCAAGATTGGCTCCACTTAAGCAAACGGTTGTGTCATATGCAAGGACAAAAAAATCAAAGGAAAATGTGTCGCAAAAAGTGGATAGCGAGCCGCTTTTGAGGGATTTTCATGTGGTGGGCAGCGGTTATGATGATGCTGATCTATGGGAAAAACTTTTAATTCCCAAAACAAGCGAAGGGAAAAAAGCAGAGGGCGGAGGGATAAAGTTGACCTACCGCTATTACCTTCAGGACGCAAGATTTGCGGTGGTTACGGAGGTCCCGGCAGAATTGGCTGCGTCCTTTGCTGATGCCCTGCAGAAGCCGGTTTATGATCTATATCTGGGACGCAAAAATTGCGTTCCCACGGATTTTATCTATCGGGGAACCTATGAATGTGAAGAAGCCGCGTTACAAAACGCCAATGAGATTATACTGGCAAAAGACTTTATTGAGGACTTTCGGGTTGTGGATGGTGAGCATAGCGACTGCGGTGATGCTATGACCTTAAATGATGTTCCAGTACAGTTTGGCGAAATCAAGCGTTATCGGGATAGAAGGGTTACGGTGATTCGAAATGGATAATGTGCCTTCTCTTGAAAATGAAAAGAATAATCGATTGCTGATTCAAATAACCCGGGCAAACTTGCCACAAGTCAAGGACAAGTACCCTTTTTTATATTTAGAACGGGGACGATTGGAGATAGATGATAGCAGCGTCAAATGGATTGATTGTGATTGCAATGTGGTTCGCCTGCCTATTGCCACGATTAACACTATTTTGCTTGGTCCTGGAACGACTATAACCCATGAGGCTGTTAAGGTTATGGCTGCGGCAAACTGCTCGGTATGTTGGGTTGGCGAGGACTCTTTATTATTCTATGCTGTAGGGCAAAGTCCAACAGCCGATTCTCGCAATATGCGTACGCAGATGTTATTGGCAGCTGATAATAATAAATCAGTAGAAGTAGCTCGAAGACTGTTTGCCCGCCGTTTTCCTTTGGCAGAGCTTAACGGTAAAAGCTTAAAGGAAATGATGGGTATGGAGGGTTATCGCGTTCGGCAGTTATATGAGCAAATGGCTGTTAAATACAATGTGGGTTGGAAAGGTCGTTGTTTTCAGCCGGGAAAATTTGAAATAGGCGATATTACCAATCAAGTCTTAACATCCGCAAATGCTGCACTTTACGGCATTTTGACATCGGCTATCTACAGCATGGGGTATTCACCTCATATTGGATTTATTCATTCCGGCAGTCCCTTGCCTTTTGTTTACGACATGGCTGATCTGTACAAGGAATGGTTATGTATTGACCTTGCTTTTTCTTTAACCTTAGAAATGGCGGGGAGATACAACAGAGCAAAGGTATCTTCGGAATTTCGCAAGAGAGTGATAGAGCTGGACTTGTTGGCAAAAATCGGGCTGGATATTCAAGAGATATTAGAAGGAGGCAAGGATGCTGGTCGTTCTCGCAAATGATATCCCTCCTGCGGTTAGAGGGAGAATGAAATTGTGGTTTGTGGAACCCCGCCCCAATGTTTTTATCTCGGGCATTAAGGATTCTGTAGCAGATAATGTTGTGGAGTATTTATATAAATATTGTCCTGCCGAATCAGGACTAATGGTGTTTAGAAAAATCAAACAAGTGCCTGGATATAAGATTCAAGGGATAGGAGATATCAGGCGATCTATGGTTGAAATAAATGGACTACAATTAGTGCAGGAAAAAGATGGGATTTCCTAAAGACTGCTACATCTTGTTTATCTAAAACACCAAAGCACAATATCTTGGTGTCTTCCCCGCGCGAGTGGGGGTGTTTCCCCATATGGAGTAGAGAATCAAGTGCGAGCAGCAGTCTTCCCCGCGCGAGTGGGGGTGTTTCTGGGTGGGTGCTGGTGTCTGGTGTGTTCTTCCCAGTCTTCCCCGCGCGAGTGGGGGTGTTTCTACTTTATACTATATAATATAAAGGAACAGTAAGTCTTCCCCGCGCGAGTGGGGGTGTTTCCTGGTAGTGCTACTGTAGACCATGAAGCAAGAAAGTCTTCCCCGCGCGAGTGGGGGTGTTTCTAGGTATAAGGTACGATGATAACTATGTACCGTGTCTTCCCCGCGCGAGTGGGGGTGTTTCTGGATATGACCGTGATGGATATGACCGTGATGGAGTCTTCCCCGCGCGAGTGGGGGTGTTTCTCATTGTTTATCATCTTGTTCGCTTGGTACAGCGTCTTCCCCGCGCGAGTGGGGGTGTTTCTGCAAGCATTTGAAAATGGTGGATTGAGTGGGCGTCTTCCCCGCGCGAGTGGGGGTGTTTCTTTATCTGCCAATGCCATCCCCACTCCTGGAATGTCTTCCCCGCGCGAGTGGGGGTGTTTCCGAGGATGTGTTGCCTATCCCGATACTCATGTTTGGTCTTCCCCGCGCGAGTGGGGGTGTTTCTCCTATAAGTGATGAAGTTGATACTTCTGTTCTGTCTTCCCCGCGCGAGTGGGGGTGTTTCTTGCCTCATCCTTGTCGTAATGCTTATATGCAGAGTCTTCCCCGCGCGAGTGGGGGTGTTTCCTTGTTATCCTGTCGTGGCAGAGCAAGAGAAGGAGTCTTCCCCGCGCGAGTGGGGGTGTTTCCACAGAAACACCGATTTGCTTGCTATCAAGGATGGTCTTCCCCGCGCGAGTGGGGGTGTTTCTTCAACGACTACACGACAAGCTAAACCAGGGATGGTCTTCCCCGCGCGAGTGGGGGTGTTTCTTAAAATTTTCTGCATTACCCCCTCATATCTCAGGTCTTCCCCGCGCGAGTGGGGGTGTTTCCCACATTGGAGACCATGGAGTGTTGACGATAAAAGTCTTCCCCGCGCGAGTGGGGGTGTTTCTATGCTCCGTATGTTGAATTACCCAGAGAGATAAGGTCTTCCCCGCGCGAGTGGGGGTGTTTCCAACACTTATGGTGTGCAACCAAAACAATACTCGTCTTCCCCGCGCGAGTGGGGGTGTTTCCTCTTCTTTCTCTTCAATCCCTTCCGTTTCCACGTCTTCCCCGCGCGAGTGGGGGTGTTTCTGTCTTTCGCCGTCCTACCTCGTCTGCCTCTTCTGGTCTTCCCCGCGCGAGTGGGGGTGTTTCCTCTGACCCTCGCACACAGCATTGGGTGGGCGAGGTCTTCCCCGCGCGAGTGGGGGTGTTTCCGACAAACAAAAATAAAAGCCCGTCGAAGGGATGTCTTCCCCGCGCGAGTGGGGGTGTTTCTGCCATTGTTGATTTTTTCATGCCGTTGGTTCCGTCTTCCCCGCGCGAGTGGGGGTGTTTCCAACGGAGCAGTGGATGTGCGACCGTAATAACGAGTCTTCCCCGCGCGAGTGGGGGTGTTTCGGATAATCATTGACTTGCTGTGGCAGACAGAGCGTCTTCCCCGCGCGAGTGGGGGTGTTTCCGTTGGATGATACTGCAAGGTTGAAGGTATTTCGCAAGATGTATGCTATGAGATTTGGGGAAGAGCCTCCAGAAAGGCGCAGCGTTGAACAGTTACGAGGTATTGAAGGGGCAAGGGTGCGGAAGATGTATGAGCTTCTTGCCAAACAATACAAGGTAAACTGGAAACATCGCAACTATGACTATACAGAATGGGAAAGTGGCGATATTCCTAATCGTTGTCTTAGTTCTGCTACCGCATGCCTTTATGGTGTTTGCGAGGCAGCTATTCTGGCGGCTGGCTATGCACCTGCGGTTGGTTTTATTCATACCGGCAAGCCTCAGTCCTTTGTCTATGATATGGCAGATATATTTAAGTTTGAGACTGTAGTGCCTGTTGCATTTCGCATTGCTGCCAAAAACCCTCAAAACCCGGAACGAGAGGTACGGCTTGCTTGTCGGGATGCCTTCCGTCAGACAAGATTACTGCATCATATTATTCCAACAATTGAAGAGGTATTGTCAGCAGGTGGGTTGCCAATACCAGAGCCGACTGAAGAATCGATAGAACCAGCAATTCCAAACAAGGAGGGGATGGGTGATGTTGGTCATCGTGGTTGAAAATGTCCCGCCACGGCTAAGTGGTCGATTGGCAATATGGTTATTAGAGATACGAGCTGGTGTCTATGTCGGTGATGTTGGAAGACGAGTCCGTGAAATGCTTTGGAACCAAATTGAAAAAGGAATTGAAGATGGCAATGCAATAATGGCTTGGAGTACTAATACTGAATCAGGTTTTGATTTTATGACACTGGGTAAAAACCGTCGGATACCTAAAGAGATGGATGGGGTAAAACTTATCTCCTTTTTGCATGAGGAAGGGACTTTAGAAGATGTAGATGTTTATTGTCCAGTAGTTTCAAGTGAGTTCAATAAGGAAGGATAACCTATGATTAATATTGGTAACTACTCAGCTATTGTTATTTTCTACACATTTCAATTTCGTGTTGGCAACAGATGAGATTCCTGCATTCGCAGGAATGACAGTTATATGCAGGAATAGCAGCCTCTATTACACATTACCAGCATGCGTTACCAACAAATGTCACTCCTGCCCCTGCATTCACAGGGGTAAACTCCTGCAGGAGTCTCCTGTTTTGACTCCCGTGTTCTTGCTACCTGAGTAGTTACTAATATTGAAAACATAATATCTCTCCGAAAGCAATACACGGCATATCTTGATATAGAAACGACTGGCTTGAGTCCAAGAAGTGGAGAATTAACCGTAATTGGGATATGCTTAGAGGATGATCATCATTATGAGATGGTTCAATTGCTTAAAGACGATATATCTGAGGCAATTATCCTCAAAATAATTAAAAATGTGGAGATACTTTATACCTATAATGGCACAAGATTTGATTTGCCCTTTATCAAATCAAGGTTAGGCATAGATTTGACGAACTATTGTTCTCATATAGATTTAATGTACGAATGTTGGCGAAGGAGGTTATATGGCGGACTTAAAAGAGTAGAAAAACAACTTGAAATTAAAAGAAAATTAGCAGGTATAGATGGAAGAATGGCGGTTAAATTATGGTATGATTATGAACATTATGGAAATCAACAGGCTTTAGTTGCTTTATTAGAATATAATAAAGAGGATGTGTTGAATCTACGATTGGTGAGAGAAAAATTAGGTGTCTAATGTAATTTTGGTATTCCAAACAGTATTTGGGACGGAATGGTTTTTTGGTAAAATTTTGGGCATCGAAATACCCCAGTAATTTCAAGGGAATTGAGGAAGTATGTTCCCCACAGATGTGGGGATGAACCGATGTAGAAAGATTTGATATTGGCAGGTCATTTATGTTCCCCACAGACGTGGGGATGAACCAGAGGTAGTTTTTATCTCCACAATAGCGTTCTCATGTTCCCCACAGACGTGGGGATGAACCGTAATGAGTGCACCAATGTCCTATGTCCAACATATGTTCCCCACAGATGTGGGGATGAACCGAACCCTCGGGGACATACGATATTTTTTGGATCATGTTCCCCACAGATGTGGGGATGAACCGTCCCTCCCCTATCCATGGACCCCGCCCCCTGTAATCCCTTCTCTTTCCTACCTACAACCTACTATTCTTCCCACTTCCCCTGTGCCTTCAAAATAATCTCAATCGCTTCTCGTACTGCACCCTTGCCGCCATTAGCCTGAGTTACGAAATCAACAATATTCATTACCTCTTGCCGACCTGTTGCCGGTGAAAAGGATAATCCTGCCTGCTTGAGCAGTGGAATATCGAAAATATCATCGCCTATATAGGCTGTCTGTTGTGGGGTAATCGAATATTTGGATAACAATTGATTATAAACAACAACCTTATCTGCCACACCCTGATAAACCTCATTAATCCTTAATTCCTTAGCCCGATGTTCAACCGGTGCAGAGTATCTACCAGAGATAATAGCGGTCAATAATCCTACCCGATGAGCCAATTCAATCCCTGCCCCATCATAGACATTAAAAATCTTTGTTTCTCTGCCATCAGAATCAACAATGATCCCACCATCAGTTAATACACCATCTACATCCATGATAAACATTTTTATTTGGCTTGCTTTTTCTATTACAGTCATATATTCACCCATCCTTTTTGTAATAATTTAACTGATCCCTTACACCATAGCTATATTATTCACCACATTCATTATGTTTAGCCTGATTCTTCTCAAACTCCTGTAATATATTGTGAGTTTGGTAAGACTTTTTCAATGATTGCAGGAAATCTGTAGTAATTAAAATCAGTACCACGATCCCTTCAATAACTACAGCCAGATAAAGGGAAAGCCAGTTAAGCATATCCTGTTGTGTAATTACCCCCTTATTTATTGGAAAAAACATGGTTAAGATATAGGAAAAAACCCGTTGAAGAATAGGACAGAAGATAATAACCGCGATAATAGTTAAAAACACCTTGAATGTCTTGCTCATAACATACCTCCTGAATTTTTATGAATTATGCAGCAACTTACATTCTTACAATACCATATTTTTACGGCTTTGTCAAGTAGTTTTTTATTTTTCTTATCTTTTTTTGCATTTTACTGTGTTTTGTTATATATTGTGGCGGTATTCTCCTGAAATGCTTACATCTGTGTGGGGAGAACAATTCTGAATACATTCCCTTGTAATTCAATTTTGCCATGGTGGGCATTGATAATATCTTGATTAATACTCGGTTGGATATTATCTTTACAGGCTATCTTTCCATCATCACTAATCTCAATCACTACGGCATTGCCTGCTTGCCAACATCCAACAGCCATGTTGCCATTTTTACCCAAAGATTCTATCCTTTGCTGAATGATAGAAGACAACACCATGCTCATTGCCTTCCAATCAATCAAGACTCGTGGGATATTCTCACTTGATTTTAACTTGATATTCATTTGTGGATAAGCCGTAGCATCCTCCTCTAAAATCTCTTCAAGAAGAAGGACAATGTCATGGGGTGTTTGTGTAAATTTAGAGGATGCAATTTGCAAGAACTCATCGGTCAATTTATCCATCTCTTCTATGATAAATTGGGAGGCCTCTTCTAATACTTCAGATATATCAGGGGTTTTGTCTACATACCTTTCCTTAATTCGCTCTATTAAGATTCTGGTTGGTGTAATCGGCTTTTTTATTTGCTGGGACAACATTATTGATACTTCCTGCCATGTATTTTTACGGATAATATCTTTTAATTCGTCCTGATTTGTTATTAAAGAATTGGTCATCTGGTTAAAGGCTTTTAACAGCCGCTTTATTTCAAGCGGTGACCCTGAAGTCTCCAGATTGGTTAATAAATTTCCTTTAGATACATCCCGGGTTGCTTTGGTCAATGCCCTTAACGGTTTAACAATCCAGATGATAAATGTCCAGCCAAGAAAGATAGAAATAAAGAATACAGCCAGAGAAAGCAGGATGCTGTAGTTAATAATCTGTTGCTTTATTGGTGACTTAATTGCTTTGAGTTGTCTGTATATCTTTAATGCCTCTTTTGCCTTATCATGATGTTCTGTAGATGGAGCATATTGGATAGCTGTCTCAAGGGTATCTTCGATGTCCTTCTGTGCCCAGAGATCAATGCTTTCAGAGACAAGTCTTACTGAAAGCATGGTGATGGGCAGGATAGAAATAAGGATAATAACGATAAGCCCAAGAAGTAGTCTGTATTGGATACGCATTTATTCACCTGTTGTTGTTTAGGCTGTAGGCTTTTAGACTGTAGGCTGTAGGTTCAGAAGAGTATGGTCACGCACAGTTTATTTCCCTTTCCTACAAGCCTATAGCCTACAGCCTATTATAGCTACGGCTTCAGGACAACCCTGCATCCAGCCTTTGGTTTTTTATAATCCCACAAGGCAGGGATTAAAAATTCTCCCCCTCGTAATGCTTTTATCTTAATTGGCAATAATTCTGCTGTTACTTGCAGGCAATAATCTTTGACAGGGATTATTTCTTGAGCTGGAAGAATGGTTATATCCACATGACTCATCCTCTCTTTCATCTCTCTTTCATCCCTTGTCTGAATATTTTTTTCTCTTTCGGAACAAGTAACAGTATATTCCTGTTTTGCCACATCATAGATAACTGAATGGTTGATTTCACAAGTCTTAATCAATTCGTTTCCTTGTTTTAAGACAAATTCAAACCTTATTGTCACCCTTGTGCCACTATGGATTAATTTTGTTAGATCCTCCGGAAATCCATACAACAATCGTTCACTGATTATTACCTGATTATCATTTATACCCATTTGAGGTGGGGCAAGCTTTACCGGGGAATTAGAAAAAAACACAAGAAAGCTACTCATAATAGCCAGAATCTTTGATGCCCCTATTAATGTTTCCATTTATTCTCCTGCTTTATTAAAAATAGCATGGTGGTAGAGACGCAATATTTTGCGTCTCTACACAATCCTTAAAAATGAAATCTTGGACCAACTCGAATCATTACACCGCTCAGATCTATCTCTGGCAAATCGTTATCTATTTCGCCGCCTCTTTTAATTTCATCTATCTTCCCAAATGTATAAGTAACATCCAATCCAATCCCAAACACACCCTTGATACGATACGCACCATCAATAAATACCTGACCTATCCAATCACTGCCACCAGCCTGTATTAAAGATACAACCGTACCCGTACCTTTATCTGTAATCAAAAGTTTATAACCAGCACTTGCCCTTCCAACTCCAGCCCCAACGCTTACTGCCCACCACTGGCCAAGGGGGATTCGATATATCCCCTGGAGTATGTAATATCCACCACCAATGGTTGCCTCAGTTACTGTGCCATTATTAATATTATCCGCTACCCCCCCAAAGCCTGCACCAGTAATCCCTATCTGATAATTCTGATCAAATGACCATCGAATTGTACCACCCATACCATACAGAGCATTAAACGAATCAAATCCTTCTTTTTTGAGATGGGCATTGAGTTTAGATAGGGATGGATGATAACAAACCATAACCTGTGGACCTCCGCCAAATCCACCCAGAAGTGACTCATCAGATGGAATGTATGCCTCATCATCAGCAACGCATATACCTACACTTAATAATAATAAACATGAGATAACGCCAATTAATTTATACATGATCTTCCTCCTTATGTATTGTAATAGAGACACCATACATGACGACTCTACTTTCTGAATGCTTACCATGGTTTAAAACTGTTCACCACAGAGGATTATACAACCCCCTAACCCCCTTTTTTAAGGGGGAATTAGGAGAAAATACAGATACTCATTTGCTTGCCCAATTTTGTTACATTGATTTGAACCATGCCAATATTATCATACATTTACACGGATGTCAATAAAATAAAATATAGGGCACCTCTAAAAACTCACTGAAGCCGCACGCTGGCTGCGTTGCAATGTCGCTCAAAATGCTCATTTACCACATGTAAACTGCACTTTTTCGCTCTCCTTGCGCCTTGCCATCATCGACTTGATTGAGCTTTTAGAGGTGCCCTATAGCATGTTTCGGCATGGTTCAAATCAAGGTAACAAACTATCAGGCAAGCAGCTGGATGTATTTCTCCAATTCCCCCTTAAAAAAGGGGGTTAGGGGGTTGTACTCCTCTGTATTTCTGTAACTCTTTGCGAATTTTGCGCCTTTGCGAGAGAAAAGAGTGGCAGTAGTGAGTTATTCTCTGTATCCCTGCAACCCTGTAATAAACAGTTTTGAACCATGCCAATATCTCTAAGGCTGCCCATTCTCACCCTTAAGCGGAAAAAGGTGGGGGGTAATATAGACAACCAATTCTGATTGCTGCTGTTCATCACTCTTCCACTTAAATATTCTACCTATCAAGGGAATACGGCTGATAAAGGGGATTCGCTTTTCTGTAAAAGAGCTTTGAGTCTGAATCAGACCGCCGATAATGATTGTTTCCCCATCCTTGACCCGAATGGTGGTTTGAACCTTGCGTTCAGAGGTTTGGGGCAGGCTGTCTGCACTTAACATTCCGGTAGTATTGCTTATCTCGGGTGAAATATCCACAGTTATCTCATCAGAGGCACTGACCCATGGCTTTATACTCAGCTTTATCCCTGACTCAACGGTCTGCTGTCCACTTACAGGCAACATTTTATCTGCCTCAACACTCTTGGCAAACTCACGATATCTATCCTTGGTAAGTACACTAATGCTTGCCGCATGACCGTTTAGCGTTGCAATCCTCGGGTTTGCCCTGACAGTTGCCTTTTTTTCCATAACTAATGCCTCTAATCTGGCAAAAAATTTATCCTTTACCATACTGCTAACATCATAGGTAATGCTTAAAGGTTCAACTGCACCGGGAAACAGGCTTACATTCAGATGGTCATGTTGTTTAACACCCATCTCTGGTATCCCAAGGGAATTGCCAATGATTTTCTTAAATTCTACCACCAATACCTCAATCATAATCTGTGGAGAAGGCTTATCTATCTGCTTGACAAACTCTGAAACCTTATCAATAAGTTGCCGAGTGCCAATAACCACAATGGCGTTTTGATCTTTTAACAACCGGATATTATCCTTTGGAAAAACAGGCGGCAGGATGGTTAGCACCTCACTTGCCTCAACACATTTAATCTTTATCACCTCTGAGGTAATAAAACTTAAAGAACCAGGTCGCAAGGAAACACCCTCACCAATGATATAGATATTATTTATCTTATTAAAGGTATAATTCGTTCCCTCTAAGATAAGTGCCAATATCTTTTCAAATGGTGCCTTAGAGATATGAGCGTTTATCTGTCCTCGAACATAATCACAAGTAACAATATCTATCCCGCCCTGAAGAGCCAATGCCCTGATAACATCACCCAATTCAGCAGCAGCTACATCGACAGTAAAAAGATCATTTTCAACCATGATAGAAAATGTTTTTTTACCCCGTGCCACACCTATATAAAATATCCCGCTTATCTTTTCGCAGGTAAACCCATTTGCCTCCAGCAATGCCCTGAGTCCCAACTCCACTGGTGTATTTGCCAGATGGGATGAAACTAAGCCGGAGACAGATTTATCAGCTACAATATTTATCTCGCCCTGAAGGGATATTTCCCGCAGCACCTTCAGAATATCTGCCCCATCAATGTCAAGGAAAAGAAGACCATTTTTAATCTCAACATTCTTTATCCTTTCCTGTCCTGTCTCGCCAACGATATAGATATTATTCTCTTTTTTATACTTAAACCCACTTGTGGTTAAAATGGTTTGCAGACCATCTTCTACTGGAATTTTGTTCAGATAAAGTGCAATACTTCCGTGTACAGATTTATCTGTCACAATATTTATCTTGCTCTGCAAGGCAATATCCCGCAATATCTCATTTATATCAACCTGTTTGGCATCTAAGGTAAGAAGACCATTTTCTACGGTCAAAAAATATGGCTTTTCCTTTTTTATGGGTATCACTCGATAGATAGTCCCCTCTTTTTCATAGGTAAGACGATGAGCACTCAAAATAGCATTTAATCCAGTCTCAAAGGGTACATTGGTAAGGTGAATGGTTACCTGCCCCTTGACAGACTCATCGGTGACAATATTTACACCCTGTTGAGCACTAAGTGCCCTCAAGACATCCTTTATATCCGTACCCTTAAAGTCTATATTGATAAGGTTTTCCGCAGATATTGCCGGAGCAAGAGAGAATATTAATAATATTAAGATAAGCCGAATCCAGAACATCATATGAACTCCTTATTAATACGGAATAGCAGCTACAGCCAATCTATCGCATCTTTCATTATATTTATCCCCGGAATGCCCCTTAACCTTAACCCATTCAACCTGATGCGGCTGGATTAATCTGAGCAATTCCTGCCACAGATCTTGATTCTTGACCGGTTGTTTAGTAGCGGTTTGCCATCCATTGGATAGCCAATTTTTTATCCAATTTTGAGTAAAGGCATTGATGATATAGGCACTGTCTGAATATATCCTTATTTTTGAAGGGGGTTTTATTGCCTTTAATCCCTGAATTACACCCATTAGCTCCATTTGGTTATTGGTTGTATTTCGCTGGCCTCCAGCAAATTCCTGTTCTTTTTCCTCAATAATAAGAATAGCTGCCCATCCCCCTGGTCCTGGATTACCCCGACATGCCCCATCTGTATATATAGTAATCACATTATTGTCATTTTTTGTCATTTTTTAAAGTCCTCCCTATAGCTCCTTCCAATATTATCATATAAGTATCATCTTGTCAAATAAAAAAAACAGGCAATGTCCTCCTCGCCCCTGTTTCATGCCTTTTTTTATTGACTTTAACCTTGAAATCTGTTATACTTTCAGGGTAGTTATTTAGAAGGAGGTAACATGATATCAAAAGAAATCGAAGCAGCAAAGGAGCATTTTGGCAGGATATTAGAGGAACAACTCAATAGGGTTGAAGTCATGAAAAAATCACAAGAATGGATAGATTATACTCAGGTAATGCCAATAATCATTGGTGTTATTGGCGGGGATGGGATTGGTCCATATATTACTAAAGAGGCAAGACGAGTACTGAAATTTTTGCTTGAGGATGAGATTGCCATCGGAAAGGTTGAGATTAGGGATATTGAGGGATTGACCATTGAAAATCGGGCTAAAGCCATGAAGGCTATACCAGAGGATATTCTTGAGGAAATAAAGAAGTGCCACATCTTGCTTAAGGGACCACTTCATACCCCAAAAAAAGGGGATCCATGGCCAAATATTGAAAGTGCTAATGTTGCCATGCGTCGTGAGCTTGATTTATTTGCCAATGTCAGGCCTGTAAGGGTGCCAGCGGAGGGCATAGATTGGATATTCTTTCGAGAAAATACTGAGGGTGCCTATATCCTCGGCAGCAAGGGGATAAATGTTACCGATGATCTGGCTATTGACTTTACCGCTGTGACGAATCAAGGCTCAGAGCGGATAATTCGCATGGCTTTTGAGTATGCCAAAAACAATAAGATAAATAAGGTTACAGTGATTACCAAGGCAAATGTAATAAAGGCAACGGATGGGAAATTCCTTAATATTGCCAGTCAGATAGCTGGTGATTATCCTGAAATAGAGTGGGATGATTGGTTCATTGACATCATGACCGCCAAGCTGATAGATCCAAAGAGAAGAACACAGTTTCGAGTGATGGTCATGCCCAATCTTTATGGGGACATCCTTACTGATGAGGCTGCTGAGTTTCAGGGTGGGGTTGGAACCGCTGGAAGTGCTAACATTGGCAAGCAATACGCCATGTTTGAGGCAATACACGGTACAGCTCCAAGGATGGTTGAGAATGGAAGGGCACAATATGCTGACCCGTCAAGTATGCTGCGTGCAACGGTCATGCTCTTAAACCATATCGGATTTTACGAAAAGGCAAAGCGATTAGAAAAAACTTTAGATATTTGTGGTCAATCTGAAAAAAAGGTTGTGATTACTGGAAGGGAAGATGGGGCTACGAGTGGGGAATTTGCGGATTATGTTATGGAGACTGTGAGGGGAGAGGGCTGAAGGGGAGAATAAAAAATAAAACAGGAGGGCAATTAGATGTCTACTTTGACTCAAGAAAAATTAGAGGATATTGAAAAATTAGGCATGGTTCAAAACTGTTTACCGCAGGGTCACAGAAAAGAAACCACCCCTGCCCCTCCTTGGAAAGGAGGGGCATAACAACCCCCTAACCCCCTTTT
>JAZDHC010000092.1:0-22988 GCA_043806395.1 Candidatus Desantisiibacteriota bacterium
TGTATTACAATAACCTGGCGCCGCTTTTCTTCGCAAAAAACTTAAAGGATATTTATTACCACACTGTGGTAACCTGCGCACTTTATCAAGGCAGAGAAAAAGCTGTGGTGCTGGATAAAAAGGACTATAATTCTGACCTTGTGTCCAGTGTTGATCTGTCCATGAATTTTATCAAACAATATCTACCTCTCCGCTATGAATTTACCGGCAACCTCGCTCGCAAGGAAATTCCGCAGATACCTTATGAAGCATTACGAGAATCGCTAATCAACGCCGTTGTCCATCGGGATTATTTTGAAAAGGGTGGAAATGTAATAGTAGAAATTTTTGAAGACCGGATTGAAATTACCAACCCTGGTGGACTGGTGAAAGGATTGACTCCTGAAAACTTCGGCAAAATTAGTATGCTGAGAAATCCCGGTATCGCCAACCTATTTCAAAGAATTGATTATATCGAAAAGATGGGGACAGGCATTGAACGAATCCGTTTGGCACTTAAAAAGGCAAAGGTGCCAACTGTTCAATATGAATTGAACCCGGTTTATATAAAAGCCGTTTTCCCGAGGTTGAAATCTGGTATAGAAACTACTACTCTGAAAACTACCCAAGAAAGTTGGGAGAAAAGTTCAGAAAAAATAAAGTTGGGAGAAAAGTTGGGAGAAAAGTTGGGAGAAAAACTCAATAAGAATGAGCAGTTGATATTGGAAAAAATCCTTCGGAATTCACAGATTACTATTCAGGAGTTATCAGAAGAAATCGGGATAAGCACAACAGCAGTGGAAAATAATCTGACAAAATTAAAAGAAAAGAGGAATCTTCATCGTATCGGACCAAATAAAGGCGGACGATGGAAGGTAATCAAAGGAGCTGGCAATGAATGACACAGAGTTGAAACAAAAAATTCGCAGTACAATTCAGGCATTTAAGGATTCAAATGTTTCAGAATCGTCTCTTATTTTATTTCAGGCACTGGGCTACGACACCAACCGTCAAAGCCCTTTCAGCGAAAAGACATACCGCTTTTTCAAGGATTCTTATGAAAGTAAGATGGAAAATTTCAAGGAGAAAAAATCATTTTGTGGTGAATGGAAATATGTTGATTTGCTTTTTCAGATATCAGAAGAGGAAGCAAAAGAGATAAAGGCAGGACGATTTAATGACAAAGAATTTTATTCCTTTCTCTTCTTCGTCATTGAACTATCAGGGGTTGAATATTCCAGAACCACACTAAGCCAGATTACCCGTGAATTAAATAAGGTCTTTCCTATGCCGGTGATGGTGCTTTTTAAGTATGGACAACTGCTCACGCTTGCCGTTATCAACCGCAGACTGCATAAACAGGATGAGCAAAAAGATGTACTGGAAAAGGTCACGCTCATCAAAGATATCAGCATCGGAAACCCGCATCGGGCACATATAGAAATCCTGTTTGACCTGTCATTTGACGAACTCCGGCGCATCCACAAGTTTACTAACTTTGTCGAACTCCATAATGCCTGGCAGAAAACCCTTGATACGAAGGAACTCAATAAACGATTCTATCAGGAGCTATTCAATTGGTATTTGTGGGCTTTGCCTCAGGTTAAATTTCCGCAAATCCGCCCCAAAAAAGATATGGTGATTGACAAAGTACATCAAAGTGAATCACTCATCCGTTTGCTTACTCGTATACTTTTCGTGTGGTTTATGAAAAGCGAAAGCAAGGAGCTTTCGCACTCCAAATTCCGCTTGCACAGGTGAAAACATTTCGTGTTCGGATTATGGGATACGAGGGAAAGGGAAGCGGATACGGATGATCTATTGTCAAAGTTGTGGTGCACATTTTTCAGAACGAAAGGGGACAGTATTATCATATGCCCGGCTACCCAGCGAGAAGATATTTTCTCTACTGAATCATATTCAAGAAGGTTGCGGGACTCGAACAACCAGTAGACTGATAGGTGTAAGCAAAGATACGGTAACACGATATATACGATTAGAAGGGAAACATAGCAAGGGATTACATGATGATCTGGTTGCTTTTTCTCCTCAAACTAAAGAAGTGCAACTTGATGAGAAATGGGAATTTGTGAAAAAAAAGGACATTACGATATGCTCAATTGTGTAACTGATAGTATCAGGTAATTTTGAGAACACGATACTAAATTTTAACAATTACAAAGAAAACCGTCGTAGGGGCAGACCTATGTGTCTGCCCTCCTATGTATGGTTCAACGCAACAGGGCGAACACATAGGTTCGCCCCTACGACATCAAATACTGCATGGATAAAGAACTGGACAGTAATGAGGAGGAGATCAATGACTAAGACCAGAAAATCCAGTATTGAAGTTCAGGGAACCGCTATTACTGTTCTCAACTTTGTTACTGACGACTATATTTCTCTGACGGACATCGCCAAGTACAAAGAGCCGGATCGTTCTGATCATGTCATCCAGAACTGGATAAGAAACCGCAATACCATCGAGTTTTTAGGCGTATGGGAGCGATTGAATAACATCGTTTTTAAACCCCTCGAATTCGAGGGGTTTAAAAACAGGGCAGGGCTCAACAGCTTTGTATTGACACCAAGACAATGGATAGATGCTACTAATGCCATCGGACTTGTCTCCAAGTCGGGACGCTACGGCGGTACCTATGCGCACAAAGACATCGCCTTCGAATTCGCCTCATGGATATCGGTCGAGTTCAAACTCTACCTCATCAAGGAATTCCAGCGTCTTAAGGAAGACGAAAATCGTCGCCTGTCGCTCGACTGGGATCTGAATCGAACCCTTTCCAAGCTCAACTACCACATCCATACCGACGCCATCAAATCGCACCTGATACCCACCACAGTTACCCCCACGCAGGTCGCCATAACCTATGCCAACGAAGCGGATATGCTCAATGTTGCCCTCTTCGGTCGGACCGCGAAGGAGTGGCGTGACACCAATCCAAAGCTCATAGGTAATATGAGAGACTATGCCACGATGGAACAGTTGCTGGTTTTGTCCAACATTGAAGGCATGAACGCAGAATTCATTCACATGGAACTGCCACAGGGGGAGCGACTGAAACGACTCAATCAAATTGCCATCCGACAAATGGAAGTGCTTACAGTCAATTCGGCAATAAAGAAACTAAAGCAGATAAAACAAAAACCGGACAACAGCGAGGAAGAGAAATGATTGTTTCATCGGAGAAAAATAACTAATGCCATCACCACAAATAACTATCGGTAACAAAATTATTGGCGAAGATACCCCTGTATTCATCATTGCCGAGGCAGGAGTAAATCATAACGGCTCTATAGAAATGGCAAAACAGATGATTGCCGTAGCCAGGGATGCTGGATGTGATGCGGTGAAGTTTCAGAGCTTTTCTGCAAAAAATCTGCTTTCTAATGCTGTTTCCCGTGATGTCTTTGGGATGTTGCAATGCTTGGAATTATCCCTTGAGGCACACATTATTCTTTCAGAATATGCTCATAAATTGGATATTACCTTCCTTTCAACCCCTTTTGATGAAGAAAATGCTGATATGCTTGAAGGACTATCCATGCCTGCCTTTAAGATACCATCCGGAGAATTGACCAATCATCCACTATTAAAACACATTGCCAAAAAGAAAAAACCTGTCTTGCTTTCATGCGGGATGGCAAATATGGAAGAAATAACAGAGGCTGTGGAGATAATCAGAAAAGAAAATCCTCAACTTATACTTTTGCAATGCACAACAAGCTATCCATGCCCGTTTGAAGAGGCAAATCTGATGGTTATTCATAGTTTACGCCATGCCTTTGGGTTATTAGTTGGTTACTCGGATCATACTATTGGCACAACCGCAGCCATAATTGCAGTTACACTTGGGGCAAGGGTGATCGAAAAACACTTTACTCTGGATACGACACTTCCTGGTCCTGACCATAAGGCATCTATTGAGCCAGCACAATTGAAGGAATTGGTGCAAAGAATACGGGAGACAGAACAATGCCTTGGACAGGCAATAAAGGTTATTACCCCTTCTGAGATAACGACTCGCCAGCAGGTTAGAAAGGGGATTACAGCTAAAAGGGATATTGCTCAGGGAGAAGTGATTACGACTGATATGCTTTGTTTGAAGAGGCCAACACTCGGTATCTCACCAATCTGTATGGAGATGCTTATTGGCAGAAAGACTTTGGCTAATATCATGGAGAATGAACCAATTGGATGGGATAAGATAGTTGAGTAGTCTGATTATAAGACTGCATCCTTTGTCTGGTGTTTATTAACCATGTGCAGGGCAGATTCCTTATCCTTTTCCTCAAAATATGCCTCTAAAAGTTTTCTGCTAATAGTACATGCCTTTGCCCGCCAAGTATCATTATTAACAATCAACACTGCTATAGCTATCTCTGGGTTATCTGCCGGGGCAAACCCTACAAACCAGGTACAATTTTTAGGTTGTGTATCACAAGATAAAGAACCTGTTTTGCCAGCTATCTTGATCCCTGGAATATAAGGATTCCCCCGCCTATCATAAAATGCTTTATGAGCATTACCATCACCCTGAACCGTTTGTATCATCATTGTTTTAATTGTCTCGGCAGTTTTTGGTGAAATCGGTGTTCTCATTACCTGAGGACAGGGCGTTACAAGAACCTTTCCCTCCTTATCCTCAATCTGTTTAATAAGGGATGGCTTCATTATCTGTCCTTTATTGGCAATAGATGCAGCAATTAATGCCCCATGAAGGGGGCTCATATTTATATTCCCAAATCCAGCACCTGAGGCTGCAATATCATATGTTTCATCAGAGATAACAGCTGGTGAAACCTCTACAGGCATGTCAAGACACAACTTAGAATTAAATCCAAATCTTGCAGCATATTCTTCTAAGTGATGATATCCTACGGCTACTGCCATGGCTGCAAAGGCTGTATTACATGATTTGGCTAAAGCACCTCCTACACTGATTGGTCCTGGAGAGACATTGGAGGAATCTGTTATCCACTTACCATCATATTTAATCCTTTTTGTAGCCTTCAGAGTGTCTCCCGGCTGGATGGTTTTATGCTCAAGGGCAGCAGAAAGGGTTACAATCTTAAATATAGAAGCAGCTGGATATGAGGATGAAAGGGTTAAGGGAATTTTGTGGTCAATGGGATTATTCCCTTGACTGGCCATGGCCAAGATTGCCCCTGTGGATGGATTCAGGGCAACTACTGCCCCAACTGGTATTTTGTATTGTTGAAAAAGCTTGACCGCAGCATCTTGAAGATAGGGCAAAAGCGTAGATACTGCCTTTCTTTTAGCATCCATATTCATGGTATATTCATTTTCTGTTGTTTGCTTAAAAGACGCAGGAGAAATATTTGCTCCCCGTATATAATTTTTGGCAATCTTTTTATTTAGATAATCTGCTACATCAGTACTGGTATATGTTTGATAACATGTAATACCCATAATGATAAAAAGACAGACCAAAATTATACTACATGGCTTATTCCATTCCTTTTTCCATGACAATTTCCATGACAATCCCTTTTTCTTGAATCGTCTGACAGTCCTACCTTGGTATTTTCTCCATCCCATCATCTTTCCCCCCTATTTAGATGAAATGTCATTAATATTATATATTATAACAAAACAATCAATGTTTGTCAACAAAATTTATCTTGACAAATGACCATTTGTCAAGTAAACTTTAATGGAGGGCGGACATTCCTGTCCGCCATTTAACGGCGAGTTAGAAAACCCGCCATCCATTTATAGCAAGGAGGACAAGAGCATTGATTCAAAGATACACGCGTCCTGAAATGGGCAAGATATGGACAGATGAGTATAAGTTCAGAAAATTGCTTGAAATAGAGATATTGGCTTGTGAGGCTCAAGCTGACCTTGGCAATATACCAAAATATGCAGTTGAAAAAATAAAGGAAAAGGCAAATTTTAATGTAGATAGAATTCTGGAGATAGAGGAGACTGTCCAGCATGATGTTATTGCATTTCTCACCAGCGTAGCCGAATATGTTGGCGAGGAATCAAGGTACATTCACTTGGGGTTGACATCCTATGATGTGGTTGATACCTGTCTTTCTGTTAGAATGCGTGATGCTGGGGAGATGATTAATAATAGTCTGAAAAGATTATCCGAGGTATTAAAAAAACAGGCTCGCAAATATCAACACACCATCATGATTGGCAGAACACATGGCATTCATGCTGAACCAATGACCTTTGGATTGAAGATGGCATTATGGTATTTTGAAACCCTTCGCAATATCCATCGAATGGAAGAGGCAATAAAGGTTATCAGCGTTGGAAAATTATCTGGTGCGGTTGGCACTTATTCTCAGATAGACCCCTTTGTTGAAGAATATGTCTGTCAGAAATTAGGGCTCAGCGTGGCTGAGGTAGCAACCCAGGTATTGCAACGGGATAGACATGCAGAATATTTAACCACCCTGGCTGTTATTGCCAGCTCTCTGGAAAAATTCAGCACAGAGATAAGAAACCTCCAGCGAACAGATATTGGAGAGGTTGAAGAGCCATTTGGCAAGGGACAAAAGGGTTCCTCTGCCATGCCGCACAAACGAAATCCAGTTGTGGCTGAGAGGATATCAGGTCTGGCAAGGGTTGTCAGGGCAAATGCCATGGCTGCACTGGAAAATGTCAGCCTCTGGCATGAACGCGATATTGCTCACTCTTCTGTGGAACGAGTAATTATTCCTGATAGTACCCTTTTGATAGACTATATGTTGGATAAATTTATATGGATTGTTGAAAATATAGTTGTTCGAGAGGATCGGATGAGAGAAAATATAGATCGTACTAAGGGATTAATCCATTCCCAGAGCTTGTTGTTGGCATTGACCCAAAAGAATGTGCTTCGAGAGGATGCCTATCATCTGGTTCAAAGAAATGCCATGCGGGTAATCGATGAGGGCATAGATTTCAAGGAATTGATACTGAATGATCAGGATATAAGAGGCTATCTTAGTCTTCAAGAGATAGACAATTGTTTTGATTTGAATAAATATTTGAAGAATATAGCTGTCGTGTTTAAGAGATTGTAGCTACTCAAGTAGATAGGCTATAGAAGCTCCGATTTAACCTGCTGCCTACAGCCTAAACAACCTGAGTAGTAAATCACAGGGAGGAAAACTACCAATGCATCCATCACAAAACCATGCTGACCCACAAGCAGCCATGAGAGAGGAATTGCGAGGCGAAAATTTAAGCCTGCTTCAGACCGAAATAGCAGGAAAGGAAATCATTCTTAAGACAAGCACCTATCGTAGCCACAAGGAAAGAAAATATCTGGTGAATGAAGTCAAGGATGAATATTTTAAGGACAATGGAAAACTTGTTCATGGCATCAGACTAATAAATCATACAGTTCCAAAGGAAGAACAGCCTTTATTCAAATATCCTTCAGAGCTTATTGCTATGACTACAGAAAATAAACAAAAAAAGCTGACCTTGCGATATACCTCTGATGTAAATTTTGTAAGAGACTTCAAAAGCCTTTATCGCGATACCAAACCGGATTTGGAGATATATTTGTATTATTAAATTGGGGGGGTAACTACTCAACTTCAGAGAGAAATCATTCCCCCTGTTTCATGCCAGATTTTGCTTGACTTTTTTAAGCAATAGTAGTATAATTTTGAAATGATGCAAAAATTGTTAATAAATAATACTATCCTTAAATTCAAAGAAGATATTGAAAAATTAAGCAAGCAAAAGATCTCAAACTGCTATCAATGCGGTAAATGCACGGCTGGCTGCCCGGTTGCTTTTGCTATGGATTATCCCCCAAATCAGGTTATTCGTATGATTCAACTTGGCTTGAGGGATGAGGTAATGAGCAGCCATGCCCCTTGGTTTTGTGCCTCCTGTGAAACCTGCACCACAAGATGCCCCCGTGAGATAGATCTTGCCAGAATTATGGATGCCTTAAGGATTATAGCTCAAGCTGAAAATAAGGCAAGTGTCAAAGAAATCCCAATATTAAATCAAATATTCTTAAAATCAATTGAATTTACCGGCAGGGTTTATGAGGTGGGCGTTATTGGTGCATATAATCTCTTCAGTCTGAATCCTTTTAAGGATATTCCGCTGGGGATAAAGATGTTTTTGAAGGGGAAGCTGAACCTGATGCCACACATCAGCGGTAATCTCATCGGATTGTTTAAGAGGATAAGAGAGAAGGAGAAACATGTATAAAGTCGCCTACTTTCCCGGTTGTTCACTTTCTTCAACAGCAAAAGAATACGGTGTGTCAACCAAGCTTATCTGCAAGGATTTAGGGATTGAGTTGGTTGAAATCCCTGATTGGGTCTGTTGTGGTGCCACTACCGCCCATATTACCTCTGAATTAATGGCTGTGGCATTGCCGGTAAAAAATCTGCTCATGTCAGAAAAACAAAACCTGCCTATTTGCTCACCCTGTTCTGCCTGCTTTTCTCGACTCAAATTGGCTGACATTGAGATGAAAAAGAATGCACAGCTAAAGACAGCCGTAACCGAGGTTATCGGAGAAGAATACAGGGGCACAGTAGATATTTTACATCTCTGGCAGGTAATAAAAAAATACGGCGATTTGAAGCCAAAAAAGGAACTGAAAGGATTGAAAGTAGCTTCATATTATGGCTGTTTGCTCACCCGTCCTTCTTCGGTTTGTCATGATGAGCGGATAGAAGACCCGCAATTTTTAGAAACAATCGTTGCCTCATTAGGTGCTGAGAAAGTTCAGTGGAATTATAAGACTGAATGTTGTGGTGCGGCGTTTTCATTGACAAAAACAGATATTGTTCGAAGGCTTTCCGGGGAGATATTGAAAGATGCCATGGATGCAGGTGCAGATTGTATCATGGTCGCCTGCCCACTCTGCCACTCTAATTTAGATGCCAGGCAGGGGGAGATGGGGTTGGATTTTAGTCTTCCTGTTTTATATTTTACGCAATTGATTGGCTTGGGATTAGGTTATGGGTATAGGGATTTAATGTTGGATAAGCATTTTGTAGAAACAAAGGGGCTGTTGGAAACAAAGGGGTTGGTATAATGAGATTAAAGGTTGAAAATGCAACATAGCTTGAGGATGCTTTAAGCCCAAAGTGTGCTTTTAGTGATAGGCATGTGCGAATAAAATATGGCATGGTTCAAAACTGTTCACCACAAAGACACAGAGGTACAAAGAGCCAAAAATACAATAGTGTTATACTCAACTGGAGGAAATAAAATGACAATTGCTTTTTCAGTAGATAAAATGAGCACGACGGAAAAACTTTTAGTAATGGAAAATATCTGGGATGATTTATGCCGAAAAGCAGACGGAATACCATCTCCTCTCTGGCACAAAAAGATTCTGCAACAAAGAGAGGAAAATGTACAAAAAGGAATAGATACTTTTATTGATTGGTCGGATGCTAAGAAAAACATAAGAGAATCAGTGGGATGAATATTAAAATACTTGGTTCAGCATATCAGGATTTAATGGGGGGCTATTGGTTCTATGAGAAACAGAAAGAAGGACTTGGCAGTTACTTCTTAGATTCATTGTTTTCAGACATTGATTCATTACAGATTTATGCTGGAATTCATCCAATATGCTTTTCTCAATATCATCGTCTGCTCTCTAAACGGTTTCCTTTTGCTATTTATTATTGCATTGATAATAATATGGTTTTGGTATACGCAGTGTTTGATTGTCGTCAAAACCCGGCATGGATAAAAGATAGATTAAATTAAAGAGGTTATAAATGTCCAAAATAGGTGTTTTTATCTGCCATTGTGGCACAAATATTGGTGGCGTGATTGACATTGACCGGGTAGTTGAATTTGCAAAGACTTTGCCAGGGGTCAAGATTAGTGTTGACTATAAATACATGTGTTCTGACCCGGGTCAAAACATGATTATTGAGGCAATAAAGCAGAATAATCTTGATGGTGTTGTGGTTGGGGCGTGTTCACCCCGGATGCATGAGAATACTTTCAGGAAAACAATCGAAAGAGCCGGGTTAAATCCATACTTAATAGAGATTGCCAATCTCAGAGAGCATAATTCATGGGTGCATAGCAATGATACAGAAGCAGCCACGAAAAAAGCGATGAAATTGGTCGAAATGGCTGTGGCTAAGGCAAGAAGAAATGAGCCTATATCAAAGATGTTTGTTTCTATAGAGAAAAGGGCATTGGTTATTGGTGGTGGGATTGCTGGTATTCAGGCTGCTCTTGACATAGCTGAGGCTGGCTTTTTGGTTACTCTGGTGGAAAAAGAGCCGTCAATTGGTGGCAGGATGGCACAGTTGGATAAAACCTTCCCCACCCTTGATTGCTCTGCCTGTATCCTGACCCCCAAGATGGTAGCTGTTGCTCAGAATAAAAATATTACCTTGATGACTTATAGCGAGGTTATTGAGGTGCATGGAGTTATAGGGAATTTTGACATAAATATTAGAAAAAAGGCTCGGCTGATAAATGCCTCAAAATGTATTGGCTGTGGGATATGTACGCAAAAATGCCCCTCAAAAAAGGCATTATCAGAATTTAATGAGAGGTTAGAGGTAAGAAAGGCTATTTACACCCCATTTCCTCAGGCAGTGCCAAATATTCCGGTGATTGATAAGGATGTCTGTACCTATTTTCAGACAGGAAAATGCAAGGTTTGTGAGAAGGTATGCCCGGCAGGTGCTATAGATTATTCCCAAGAGGATGAGATTGTCACTGAAAAATTTGGGGCAGTGGTTATAGCCACAGGGTTTGATATTTACGACCATAGCAGCTATGGAGAATATGGCTATGGCGAGTTCAAGGATGTGATTACCAGCCTGCAATTTGAAAGGCTGATAAATTCCTCAGGTCCCACTGGTGGACATGTTAGTCGTCCCTCTGATGGCAAAGACCCAAAAACAATAGTATTTATCTCTTGTGTTGGCTCAAGAGACGATTCAAAGTGTAGACCTTATTGCTCAAGGGTTTGCTGCATGTACACTGCCAAACAAGCTATGCTTCTCAGGGATCATTACCCTCAGACACAGTCCTTTGTTTTTTATATGGATATCAGGGCAGGTGGAAAGGGTTACGAGGAGTTTGTTCAGAGGGCACAAAATGAATATGGTGTCATCTATTTAAGGGGCAGGGTATCAAGGATATACGAAAAGAAGGATAAGCTTCTTGTCAAGGGTGCTGATACCTTAAGTGGCAGGCAGGTTGAGATTGAGGCAGATCTGGTTGTTCTGGCAAATGGATTAGAACCCAAAAAGGATGCCAGAAATCTTGCCCAACTTTTTCATATTTCCTATGACCAGTATGGATTTTATAATGAATTACATCCAAAATTAGCACCGGTAGAGACCGCAATATCCGGGGTATTTTTAGCCGGAACATGCCAGGGGCCAAAGGATATACCCGATACCGTAGCCCAGGCCTCTGCCTCAGCTGCAAAGGTAATAGGATTGCTTTCAAAGGATAAAATGGAAGTAGAACCCATGATATCTATGGTTAATCAAATCCTGTGCAGTGGGTGTGAGACATGTTATATCGTTTGCCCATACAAGGCAATAGAGATGGAAGATAAAGAGGTTGTTCGAGGTGATTTAAGGCATGTAGCCAGAGTAATAGAAAGCGTGTGCAAGGGATGTGGAGTATGCGTGGGAAGCTGCTATTCAAAGGCAATAGACCTGAAAGGCTTTACGGATAGGCAACTTTTGGAGGAGATAAAGGTGGTTAGTAAGTGTTAGGTAGATAGGCTGTAGGCATTTAGGCTATAGGTGTTTAGGTGACAAACTAAGCAAGCGTGGATAGCTGTATTTCCCTAATTCCCCATTAACAAAGGGGGTTAGGGGGTTGTAATCTCTTCTGAGCATGGGGGACATTATTGGGGACATGGTGTGTAATCCCCTCTTGAGAGGGGTGGACGCTACTGCGGACGGGGTGTGTTCTCTCTGTCCCCCCTATGGTGAACAATTTTGAACCATGCTCTTTTAACACGAGGAGGAGGAGAAAAATGTATCGGATAGCAAAAATACTGATGGGAACTTTGTTGTTTGTGGTGTTGGTTTCGGTTACAGTTTATAGCCAGGATTTGAATTCAGAGCTATATTGTGCGGCAAAAGAAGGTAATACTATGGCAGTAAAATCCTTGATAGACAAGGGTGCTAAGGTCAATGCGAAAGACAAAGATGGTTTGACAGCCTTGATATTCGCAACACAGAACGGACATACTGAAATCGTCCGCTTGTTAAAGCAATCTGGTGCTAAATCGATATGGCACTGGTAACTACCATGGAGGTTACTGCCGATACATTCATGCGTAAATAAAAACATAAAGCAAGAATGTTAATACCCCTCAAATGCCTGTGGTTTTTTCGGTCAGAAGAGGCAAGAGTAATTTGTGAGGAAAACATATGTCACAATTAGATAGAATTACAATAAAGGGTTATAAATCAATCAGAGAGCTCAATGACTTTCAGTTAAAACCGTTAAATATTCTGATTGGTGCCAATGGTGCAGGCAAATCTAATTTTGTGATGTTATTTGATTTGCTGCAGAACATTATATCCGGGAATCTTCAACTGACCGTTGGCAGATCTGGAGGGGTAGATCCCTTCCTATATTTTGGACAGAAGATTACAGAAAAGATTGAACTGGAGCTATGGTTTGGCAGCAATGGATACAAATTAGGACTTCTTCCTGGTGAAGGGGATATGTTTGTATTTTCTGAAGAAACGGTTTGCGACCACGATAAGAAACACCAATTTGAGAGCCGGTTTGGTACTGGTGGACATAAAGAATCATTGTTAAAGGGTTTTGTTAATGGCACACATATCTTGATTGGTGGTGGTGCACAATTAAAGAAAAAGATTGCCACTGGCATCTTCAAATCTATAACCAACTGGCAGATTTATCACTTTCATGATACTAGCGATAGTGCCAGGGTTAAGAAAAACGGGGATATAGGGGATAATCTATTTTTAAGAACTGATGCCTCTAACCTTGCCACCTATCTTTATTTACTTAAAGAGACAAAGGGTAAATACTATGATAATATCGTTGATGTAATAAGGTTAGTAACCCCATTTTTTGATGATTTTGTCTTGAGACCATCACCATTTAATGAAGATAAGATTAAGCTCGAATGGAGAGAAAGAGGTTCTGATTCTTACTTTGATGCCAATTCATTATCTGATGGCACATTACGATTTATTTGTCTGGCAACACTATTGCTTCAGCCAAAACTACCTGAAATAATCTTGTTGGATGAGCCTGAACTTGGATTGCATCCTTATGCTATTACAATATTAGCAGAACTCTTGATTTCTGCTTCAAAAAAAACACAGGTAATAGTATCAACTCAATCAGTAACACTTGTTGATCAATTTACACCTGATGATATAATCATTGTTGACAGGGAAGATGGGCAATCTACCTTTAATCGTCCATTAACAGAGGAGATTTCAAGTTGGCTGAATGAATATAGCCTTGGTGAGCTGTGGCAAAAGAATATTATTGGCGGGAGGCCTAAATGAAATTTGTGCATGTTCTTGTAGAAGGCCAGACTGAGGAGACCTTTTTGCGAAATGTACTAAATCCATACTTGCAGGATTATGATGTCTTTTTAACCGCCAAGATAATTACTACAAAGCATGTAAATACAGGAAAAGATTTTAAGGGAGGGGGATCTGACTATAAAAAGATACGGAATGATCTTTGTCGCTTGTTGGGTGATAATAGTGTTGCTGCGGTTACTACCATGATAGATTATTATGGCTTGCCTGCTGATTTCCCTGGTAAGAGTACTATTCAAGGAAATAATTGCTTTGACCGTGTTTCCTATTTGGAAGAGCAATTTGCCATGGATATTAAGAAGGAAAGATTCATACCATTTCTTGTCCTTCATGAGTTTGAGGCATATCTTTTTACTTTACCAGAGTGTTTAGTTGATGCCTTTCCAGAGTTAGGAGACAAAGAGAAAAAAGAGCTTATGCAAATTGAAAAAAATTTTAATTCACCAGAAGAGATTAATGGTGGAAAAACGACTCATCCTTCGGCATGTATTGACAGGTTGATTCCCGCATATGGAAAAGTTTATGGATCAATAATTACAAAGCGGATTGGATTAACCGCTATTAAAAAAAGATGTCCACATTTCAATAAATGGATTTCTACCTTAGAATTAATTGGGAGAAAAGAATAAGATGAGAGAAGATATTAATATTATCGGTTTTTTATGCAATTGGTGTAGTTATGCCGGTGCAGATTTTACAGGTTTGAGCCGGATTGTGTACCCTGCAAATATCAAGATTATCCGTATGCCCTGCACAGGCAGAATGGACCCAATGCTCATTATTGAGGCATTTCATAAGGGTGCTGATGGTGTTCTGGTTTCAGGATGCCATCCAGGGGATTGCCATTATACAGAAGGAAATTACTATTGGCGAAGGCGGTATGCCAGCTTAAAGAGTTTATTAGAATTTTTTGGAATAGACAAAAGAAGGTTTCATGCCAGCTGGGTTTCTGCCTCTGAGGGGAAAAAATTTGCTGAGGTGGTTAAAAAGGTTGTGGCTGATGTAGGAGATTGGAAAGAAAATGGACAAGTTAATAGGACGCAGATTTTCGCAGATTATCAGGATAAAAAAATATTTAAATCCTGTAACTCTGCGTTTATCTGCGTCCAAAAAGGAAATTCCTATACTATTAAATTACAGGAAACAGCAAGAAATTTGTTAGCTGAAAATAAGGTTGATGTAATCATTGGTTATGAAAAGGGTTATGATGACCTCCACGGGAGACCTGTGTTCATCAGCAATCCCGAGGATGTGGATAAACTCATCATTAATAAGTATTGTACAAATAATCTTGCTGTGTATTTACCAATACATAGAAAAATCAGGATAGGGATTGTGGCTAAGGATTGCTCTATTAAATCTATCCGTGAGTTAATCAAGGAGCATCAGATACCAAAGGAGAATGTTGTTGTAATTGATGTTATTTGTGAAGAGATGGAAGACACAAAGGCTGTAGAGGAGTTTGAAAAATTACCAGTCAAGGAAAAAGGGGAATTCTGGGATAGGGAATTTGAGAAGTGCCTTCGGTGTTATGCCTGTCGTCAGGCTTGTCCAGTTTGCTATTGTCCTGATTGCTTTGCTCAAAGAAATATGCCAGAATACTTGAATCCTAAGGTTGCAACAAATGAGAATAAATTGTTTCAGATGATCAGGATGCAGCATGTGTTTGGAAGGTGTACGGATTGCAAAGCATGTGAGAATGCCTGTCCGGTGGGCATCCCATTAAGCCTTATCACTATGAAGATGGCAAAGGATGCCTTTGAGTTGTTTGGATATGTAAGCGGTATGGATGAGGAAACCAGACCACCGCTTTCTTCGTTTTTGAAGGATGAGGTGTTGGAGGAGATAATGTGATTATACCTGAATTAGATGTAACTACTCAGCGATGGGAATTTACCACAGAGACACGGAGAACACAGAGAGCACGGAGAACACGAAGAATTGATGAAGAATGCCCTTATTTTTTCATTTCTCACTTTTCTTGCAGAAGAAGTTGCCTTAAATCGTAGGGGGAACACCTTAAAAACACCCTGAAAATCTCTTGTGGTTCTCCGTGTTCTCCATGTCTCTGTGGTGAATTCCTCTCCCTGAGTAGTTACTCAAAATATTGCAAAATGTAGGAGATAAGAGAAATGGAGAGATTATTAGTGAAAAAAGGGAGATTCCCACAGGAAATAATGGGAGATATAGAAAAGATAGAGTCCATCCTGATTCATTATGGTGCTGTGAAAATCATCTTATATGGCTCTTTAGCAAGGGGAGACTACAGAGTTGATTCAGATATAGATATATGTTATGAGGGAATTCCTGATGAAAGTTATTTCCGTACAGTTGCTGAATGTCTCATGGAAACTCAAAGAAGAGTAAGTATACTCGATTTTAAAAGTATTAAAGGATACTTCAAACAAAGAATCTTAAAGGAAGGTAAATTACTCTATGAACTTAAATGAATTAAGGAATGAGTTAAACTTTGGATTGGAAAACTTAGAGAGTATTTACCAATGTATATCAGAATTTTCTCGACAAGAAATTGAGGAACGAGTAAAGATCTCGGCTTTAACTTATGAGTGTTTAGGATATTACAATGCAATTGAGCATTTAATCATTAGATTGTTAAAGCACTTGAAGATTGAAATTCCATCCGGACCATTTTCACATAGAGATACCTTGAAAGCACTTCTTTCAATAACAGGAGAAAAAGATGTAGATAAAAATACAATTAAAGTCATAGAAAATCTTATGGCATTTCGACATATAGCCACGAAAATATATGGTTTTTTGATAGACTGGAGTAAACTAAAGTCTATTATCATTGAGATAGAAACAAGTCATAATAAAATTAAAAGATTTTTTGCCAATATTCTTGATACAATACAAGCAGGTGACATCGACTAACATTGTGTATCTGATATTTTGACAACTAACAAGATCGCAACGACAGATTACAGGAGGAAATAAAATAAATATGCAATATACCATAAACAACCTAAACGCATTTATAGACGAGCTAATCAAAGATTCCCTTGTCTATGCCCCCAAAAGGGTAAATAAAACCACCACCCTGTATGGCTCAATAGCCTCCTTTGAAGAATATGACAACGAGGCATTGCTTACAAATACAACGGCAAAGGGTATAATCTACTCACAGTCAGAGAAAATGTTCGACATTAAGAAGGGGACAGATGGGGCTTCCTTGACAGAAGAAGACATGGCAAAAAAGACCATCATCTTTGGATGCAGACCCTGTGATGCAAGGGGATTTAGTTTGCTGGATAAATTATTTAATTGGGATGGCTACAAGGATGAGTATTATTTTAGAAAAAGGAATAATACGACAGTTATTTCCATCTCTTGTGGACAGCCTGAGACAACCTGCTTTTGTACCTCATTTAAGGATGGGGGACCGGATAGCTCGACGGGTAGTGATTTATTGCTAACCTTAATAAAGGATAAATATCTGGTGGATGTGATTACAGAGAAGGGTAAAGGGATAATAGAAAATTATTCGTCATACTTCCATCAGATTGCGGATGGAGATATTGCCGAAAAAAATGAAAGCAGGATGCCAAAAAAGATAGACATAGAGGCGATTAAGCAAAGACTGGCTTCCTCCTTTGAATCCCCTTACTGGAACACGGTTCATTTGCCCTGCCTGAAGTGTGGAGTCTGTACCTTTGTTTGTCCTACCTGCTATTGCTTTGACATAACAGAGAAGGAATTTGATCATACCTGTGGCGAAAGGAATCGAACATGGGATACCTGTATGTCTGAAATATTTACCAGAATGGCGGGCGGGGCAAATCCAAGGCTTGACCCAAAACGAAGGTTCAGGCAAAGGATAATGCATAAATTCAAATACCATGTGGATAATTTCAATGAGGAGCTTTGTACTGGTTGTGGTCGATGTATAAAATATTGCCCGGCAGGGGTTGATGTCAGAAAGGTTCTGGAAGAGGTGAAATAAGGGAAATTTTACCATGGAGACACGGAGAAATGCTTATTCAGTTAAAAACCAATACCGCCTTGCAAATGAAAGATACGGATATAGAGTTTAAGACGATATGAGCCGTTTGTTTTAGGAGGGAGCATGTCAGAGAAAAGCTTAATACCAATGGGAAGCACGACTTTTGAAGGCTTGAAGAAAATAAATGAATATGGAGCGGAGTATTGGAGCGCGCGGGAAATTCAACCTCTTTTAGGATATACGCAGTGGAGGAGATTTGAAGATGCGGTTAAAAGGGCGATAATTTCTTGTGAACAATCAGGAAATATTCCCGAAAACCATTTTGCCGGCGCCGGCAAAATGGTTGACCTTGGGTCAGGAAGTTCAAGGGAGATTCCGGACTATCATCTCTGCAGATGAAAGATACGGGTGTGGATTTCAAGACAATATAAGGAGGAAAATATGGAAATAGTATCCGTCAAGCTGAAAAATTTCAAAGCTTTTAAGGAAATTGAAATGAAAGATATTCCCTCAATGTGTGTTATTGTCGGGGCTAATGGTACGGGAAAATCAACACTTTTTGATGTATTCGGATTTCTTAAAGATTCACTTATGGATAATGTCCAAGTCGCTTTAAGTAAACGCGGTGGCTATAGCGAAGTTCATACTCGTAATTCGGATGGACCAATTGAAATTGAGATTAAATTTCGATTCCAGATGAAAATGGGTGAAGTAAGTAAGGAACCGATTGCTACTTACACTTTAGTCATTAATGAAGTAAATGGACAGCCTATTGTTGAACATGAAGTGATCCGTTATCGGAGAGGTCGCCGTGGGCAACCGTGGAAATTTCTTGAGTTTTCTAATGGATCAGGCAAAGCCGTTACCAATGAATTTGACGATGTGCAAGAAGAGTCAAAATTGGAAAGAGAAGAGCAAACACTTGCCAAACCCAATATACTTGCCATAAAAGGGCTTGCTCAATTCAAGAAATATCCAGCAGTTATGGCGCTCGGACAGATGATTGAAAATTGGCATGTTTCGGATTTTCACATTAGTGCCGCTCGTCAAACTCCTGACGCAGGATATGCAGAACATTTGTCACGAGAAGGTGAAAATTTAGCTCTTGTAACACAATATTTATATCAAAATCATCGTGAAAAATTCAATGTAATTTTAGAAAGATTAGCTAATTGTGTCCTTGGGATAAAAAAAGTTGAAGCAAAAACAACAGAAGAGGGTCGTGTATTGTTAAAATTTCAGGATGGCTCGTTCAAAGATCCTTTTCTTGCCAGATATGTATCTGATGGAACGATAAAGATGTTTGCCTATCTTGTTCTTCTCCACGACCCCAATCCTCATCCTCTATTATGCGTGGAAGAACCAGAGAATCAATTATATCCCAAATTGCTTATGGAGCTTGCGGAAGAGTTTAGGACATATACTAATCATGGAGGACAGGTTTTTGTCTCCACTCATTCTCCAGATTTTCTCAATGCTGTCAAAATAGATGAAGTTTTTTGGTTATTTAAGCAGAATGGATATACCTATGTCCAACGAGCAAAGGATAACGAACAAGTTTCTGAGTACATGGAGAAAGGAGACCAAATGGGTTATTTATGGAAACAGGGTTTCTTTGAAGGGGTTGATCCACAATGAGTCATCTTGTTTTATTTCTGGAGGAACCTTCTGCCAAAGAAATGCTTAATGGATTGCTTCCGCGTTTACACGAAGGCATTGACTACCGTTGCATTGTATTTGAAGGTAAACAAGATTTGGAAAGAAATCTTGTAAGAAAAATAAAGGGATACCTTTGGCAGTTTTTCCGATGAGGTGATGAAAATGCAGGGAAAAAAGACTGTGGAAGAACATTTTCTAAATGAGCAAAGACTAAAAGATAAGGGCATAAAGGCACATTTTAAGAAATTTGAAGATGTGGAATGCAGACAAGTTGCTTCTGTAAGTGATTTGGATTAAAGTTGATGCCCTCGTAAAAAGTCTAAAAAACAGTTCTCGTGTCATTCCCGTGCAAACGGGAATCCAGCTTTTTCAAGTAGTTATGTGTTTTCTGGATTCCTGCTGGAGTTTACCCTCGTGAAAACGGGGGCAGGAATGACGACTTTTTACGAGGGCGTCAAAGTTGTGATGTTACAATTTTGGGCATGGTTCAAAATGTTCACCACAGAGACAATAAAGGTCACAGTGAAATAAGAAAAAAAGGAAGGAAAAAATGGAAAATATTTATTTACCCCATATTGCTAAGGTTGTAGAAGTAAAGGATGAAACTCCGGATGTCAAGAGTTTCAGGTTTGAGTTTGTTGAACCTGAGATACGGGAAAATTTCACCTGGAAGACAGGACAATTTCTCATCCTGTCAGTTTTTGGGGTAGGTGAAGCAGTATTTACCTTTGCCAATCCACAGACTCGAAAAGAATTCGTTGAGTGTAGCATTAAAAAGACAGGGCTGGTTACAGAGGCTATCCATGAGTTAGAGGCAGGGGATACAGTAGGAATACGGGGGCCTTATGGGAACTGGTTTCCGTTTGAAGATTTCAAGGGAAAGAACCTATTGTTTATAGCCGGAGGCATTGGCATTGCTGCCTTACGGTCACCAATTGAGTATAGTTTTGATACGAGGCAGGATTATAAAAAAATAACCATACTTTATGGGGCAAGAAGTCCAATGGACATCTGCTATCTCGACAAACTTAGCTATTGGAAGGATGTGCCTGATACAGAGCTTGTTTTAACAGCTGACAGAGGGAATGAAAATTGGCAGCATAAAGTAGGTTTTATCCCTGCAATCCTCAAAGAAATGCACCCATCATCGCAAAATACAATCGCTATCATCTGTGGACCACCAATTATGATAAAGTTTGTCCTGAAAGAGTTGACAGAGCTTGGGTTTACACCTGACCAGATTGTGACTACTCTGGAGATGAAGATGAAGTGTGGGCTTGGAAAATGTGGCAGGTGCAATATTGGGAATATCTATGTTTGCAAGGATGGACCGGTGTTTTCGTATGAACAGATAGAAGGGTTGCCGGATGAATATTAAATCTCATGGATTAATGTTATCAAGCGACACGCTCAGGTCCCGCAGGGTTTGTGGTGCATCGCCCAATGCCTCTCGTAGGCGACGGCAAAGTTCCAGACTTTCCGCATAGGCTGTGCGTGCCTCTTCCAGTCGCCCCAGATCTTTATCCACCTGCCCGGAATAATTGATCGCAATGCTGTAGCGGCGTAATGCGTTGGGTTCTTTTCTTTTCTTACCACCACTCCGCAGCAATTCCAACACCTGATCAATGATTTGCCGTGCTGCAACATAATCCATACGCTCAAGTGCCATATCAACGGCAGCGAATCCGGCTTCTGGAGCCAGCCGCTTTTTGTCTTTCGTGGCTTTCCACAATCGTTGCCATTCTGTTTCTGCCGCAGATGGTTCGTGGCTGATAATGTCTTGCGGCAAGTCTGTGGTCACCTGTTCTTTCCCGCGTCCCGTAACAATCTCAGACACAGGCGTAGGCAAATCAGCGGTGAAGGAACGCACACTCCACAGGTCGGGTGCCATACCAGAGATGTCCATTCGTAATTCTGCGGGCAAGATCAACACCAGCGGACAGGCTACATCGTGTTCCAGCAGAAATCGCCTTTCGTTGAGCCGAGACAGGGTTTGCCACACGGCACGACGCTGTTCCTTGCGTTGCTCTTTATCACTGCCCACATCTCGCCACATTTCTATCCATAGCGGAGGGTGTCTGCCATCGAGTGGACGACTGGAAAGCACAGCAGTAAGTATTGCCTCAATCTGCCCTGGTGATTGCAAAACAAATTTCCGCAAAGGCAGGGTATTGATACTCAGGAACTCTTGCAGGCGTGTGTGGAGTGCATCAACTGGCGCGGGATGGCGAGTGAACAGGACGGCCAGCGTGAAACCTTCCGTCCATTCCAGATGGGGACGCAGCTTACGCCAGATAGTATCCAGCGAGGTTTGGTAGTCGGCTTTAGTCGTCATTTGTAACGATGGTTCGCAACAACGGATGGACATCGAACCAGTCATCGCCGTTGCGGTAGTTGAGGATATATTTGCTTTCCGTCAGACGAGCGAAATCCGGCAGCTTATCCAGATTGTCCAGTTCACGGTTATGGCTCTGCTGAATTTTTCTCAGCCATTCCCTGACATCGTGTGCTAATGGCATATCGTTGCGTAAGTCGCTTTCCGCTCCCTCAATCACCGCATCCGGCAAGGGTAGGGGTTGATAAAGGGCTTGCGAAATGCATAATTTCACCATGCGGAAAAAATCGCGTAGATCACCGCCGGAATTTGCCGCGAGTCGGAGTAATTGCACGAGAGTAAAAAACTCGCTCCATTCGGGGAAGCGTTTATTAATGATTTTCACCATTCTGTTAAGCCCCTCATCAGACTGAACTGGGGATTTCTTATCTGTGGGACGACACTCGTAGACATGTACGCTGGGCAACATGTAGATTTTGCCGCCGGAATAAAGCGAAGCCAGATTCCCTGCCAATGCCGAAAGGTAGGGCGGCACGGTGCAAACCATGTGCAGCGACTGGAAACGCAGCTTATCCGCATGGCCGGAAAACAGGGTTTCTGCACTTTTGAATACCTCGGCAATATCACTGCTGTCGCCTACTCCGCGCAATTGTTCGACTGAATCCACAATCAGGACGATTTTTTTATGCGAGGAGGTCTTTGAACGCACCAGAGCAACAGCCTCAGTTGCGAACTTGCGAGCATTCTGCACTAATTGTGCCACATGTCCTCGCATCCCTTCCTGCAATTTTTTCTTGAATACCGGGTCTTGTTGCAATGTCATCTTGAGTTGTACGCCAATAGCGGGAATCGTGAAGCCGTCGATTTTGACATTCGACTGGAGGAAGTTGCCTATGCGATCAAAGAAGCCGATACAACCAAGATTTTCGCCATACCGCTCTTCTATTTTTTCCGACAATCCGCCCAAGACACTGATGAGAAAATCGGTGATTTCCACGGACATGGTGAGGTTCAGATACTCGGTCATGTTCACATAGAAAACCTCGCAATCCAACTCCCTCAACAGGTTAGCAAGGCGCATCAACTCAGTGGTTTTGCCCGTGCCCCGGTTGCCAGAAAACAAATACATTCCGCCGCCTTCGTCGAAGTCTATCTGATCGGACAACTCGCGAACCAAATCCTTCTTGCCACCATGCAAGTCGGGAACATACAGGCTTTCATCCGCGCCATCTTCCACAAGCTTGTCTTTCCCAAACACGATGGGCTGCTGGGGATTCAGCGCATTGATACATTTCTTGACTTTGGATCGCAATTCAGCGGCGTTGTTTACCATAAAACTCTCCCGATTAAATCAATAGGCTCTATTACGATTTGTGTGGGTAAGATAAAGTTGGTTCTTTATCAACCTTGCAGAACATTCTTAATATGTATTGAAGAAGGTTTATCGCTTTAACCACTCCAAAGTATACATTTAACCCCCGCACATGGAAGTAG
>JAZDHC010000093.1:0-4044 GCA_043806395.1 Candidatus Desantisiibacteriota bacterium
CGGGCATCAAAAGGAATTTTGAGATATTTGATCCCCTTGAATGGTTGGCAGCGATAACAGCTCAAATACCTGATAAGGGAGCACATATGATCAGGTATTATGGATATTACAGCAACAAGAGCCGTGGAATGAGAAAAAAAAGTGGAAAGGTCGAAGATACTCCTCTACGCATAGAATCTCAACAAGTATCTTCTGTAGAATGTCGGCTACGATGGGCAAATCTAATAAAAAAGATTTATGAAATTGACCCCCTCATCTGTCCTGCCTGTGGTGGGCAGATGAAGATTATAAGTTTTATTCAGGAGAGAGAAGTGATTGAGAAGATACTTAATCACTTGGGTCTCCTTGACCAATATACTCATTCTCCACCGCAGAAAATCCCTTCGACAGAGATCAGATACGAACCCTTTTATGATGATTTTCCTGTTTATGATTAACAGTATTGGGGTCAAACCTTCAAAAATCATTTATTGACATTTGACAATTTATAACAGTATTGGGGTCAAACCTTAACAGTATTGGGGTCAAACCTTCAAAAATCATTTATTGATAACAGTATTGGGGTCAAACCTTCAAAAATCATTTATTGACATTTGACAATTTAGATAAAACATGGTATACTGATAAACATGGCAAGACAACTAAGGATAGAATTTGGAGGAGTATTTTATCACATAACTTCAAGGGGGAACTTGAGGGATAAGATATTTTTTGAAGATAAAGACAAAGAGAAGTTTTTGGAGGTGTTGGAGAGGACAAAGGAAAGATACGGCTATCTTCTGCATGCTTACATCTTAATGGATAATCATTATCATCTTTTAATAGAGACACCGAAGGCAAACATATCGCAGATAATGCAGAACATAAATACGAGTTACACGGTTTATATAAACAGAAGATATCAGCGTAACGGACATCTGCTCCAAGGTAGATTTAAGAGTATCGTAGTGGACAAGGCTGAATATCTTATTACTTTGAGCCGATATATCCACTTAAATCCTATAAGGGCAAAGATAGTTGAAACTCCAGAGGATTACAAATGGACAAGTTATAGGGCATTTATTGGTAAGGAGAACAACTCAATAGTTGATATAACTGATACGCTTTTATACTTTTCAAAGACAAGAAGCAAGGCAGAAAAGGCTTACAGGGAGTTTGTCGAAGAAGGGATTAGAAGAGAAGAAAACCCATTTAACGATATTGAATTGAAGATAATACTTGGAGGGAAGGATTTCAAGGCAAAAATAATGAACCTCTTGGATAGAATAAAGGTTGATGATGAGCTTCCGCAGATAAAGAGGCTTGTGGAGAAAATGCCTATAGAGAGAGTAATAGAGGGTTGTTCTAAATATTACGGAAAAGATAGAGAATGGCTGCTTAAAAAGGGAAAAGGTAAAGATGAAAGACGAGTAGCAATATATTTATCGAAGGTACTCAGCGGTAAGAAGAATATAGAAATTGGTAAGTACTTTGATATAAAGGGTCCAGCAGTAAGCGGGATTATGAGTGCAATAGAGGAGAGACTAAAACAGGAACAGAGGCTTAAAGTGGAAATGGAGCATTTGAAGAGAATGATCATAAATGAAGTTTGAAGGTTTGACCCCAATTCTGTGTGTAAATGAAGTTTGAAGGTTTGACCCCAATTCTGTTTGAAGTTTGAAGGTTTGACCCCAATTCTGTTTGACCCCAATTCTGTGACCCCAATTCTGCCAATTCTGCCTGACCCCAATTCTGCCAATTCTGCCCTGACCTGACCCCAATTCTGACCAGATAACAGGATGAACAGGATGAAAATTCAGCACCAGAGGCGATATTGGCAATCAAGCAAGGTATTGTCGAACGAAAGCGTTCAATCTGATTTTTAGAGGATTTTAATAGATGTCAATATGTGAGTCTATGGAGTAGACAAAATAAAAAAATGGGGGGTAGTTAAATATGAAACTGCCTTGGGAAGGCTATATTTCAAAAAGGGGTGAATATATATGTTGACAGCCGTGCCTGCTATATGTAAAGAAGGAAGAATCGTTTTTGCCAATGTTCGGATGTTGCCTAAAGATGGGACTAAGGTTGTTGTCACCTTTCTTGAAGACCCAAAGAAAAATGCTTTAAGAATAGACCCAATAGCATCTTTGCGAGGACATGGGAAGGGTGAAAAACTCGTTGAAAAACTGCTACAATATAGAAAAGAGGATTTGAAGTATGAAAAAAGAATTTGTTGATATTTACATCCTTGACACTTCAGCTGTCCTATCATTTATTGAGGATGAAGCAGGGGCTGACTTGGTTGAGAAACCCTTAAGACAAGCCCGAACCAATAAGGTTGTTATTCTTGTTTCCTTTATAACCTTCATGGAGGTTTATTGTATTACCTTACAAGAGCGCGAAAAAACCAAGGCAGATGAACGATTACGATTAATGAATGCCTTGCCAGTTTTGCGTATTGATTCAACAGAATCTGTAGGAATTCTTGCCAGTCATCTCAAAGCAAATCACCGTCTTTCAGTTGCGGATGCATGGATTGCCGCTTTAGCAAAAGAACGAGATGCGATTTTAGTTCACAAGGATCCAGAATTTGAACAAGTTGAGGCAGAAATCAATGTTCTGAAATTGCCATATAAGATTTCCACTCCCTAACCCTCGCCAGCGAGGGACATTATGAAGAAATATGAGAATTGAGGACGGGTTCACAATCCATTGATACCTAACCTCTTTGTATGAAAGATTATTAACCGAAAACAGCATAAAAACCATTCAACTGCCAGATTATTATAATGTTGTGTTTTTAAGATACCCTGTTCTTGTAAAAGATAAGAAAAAAGCCTTAGAATCTGCAAAAAATCAAACCTTGAGCTGAGTGATTGGTTTGTCTCCCCTCTCCATCCAAACCTTGACGGCTGGGAAAAGGTGGGTTATACTAAGGGAATGTGTTCCATTGCCGAGCATACCTGTGAGCATATTGTTAATTTGCCAACACATGAAATGGTAACGGAAAAAGAGGCAAGGAGAATCGTGGAAAGTGTTAGGGGTATGGTATAAACACACTGTAAAAATGATTGACAAAGATAAATGATTAGGGTATAATTATAATAGTTCAAATCAAATTAATTATACGATAGAAAAAGGAGGAAATCATGCAGACAGTTTTAACACCCAGAGTTAGATATGAGATTCGAGAACTGATAGATGAGCATATTAGAGAAAGGCATGTGACAAGGGAGGATTTTACAGAACTTAAGGATATTGTTAAAGATCTGTCAAGTGAGGTAAAAAAAATCTCAAGCGAGGTTAAAGAATTAGCTAATGCACAGAAGGAGACTCAGAAGGAGATGAAGGAGTCTCAGAAAGAGATTAAAACGCTAGCTCAGGCTATGAATTATACCCGAAGAGATTTAGGTGGCATTACCTCAACATTAGGTTTTATGTTAGAAAATGAGTCATACAGGGTATTACCAAATATACTTAAGAGTAGATATGGAATAGTCGTAAAGGAAAAATTCTTGCGTAGGAGCATAAGAAGCCTTGGCATAACGAGCGAGGGTGAGATTAATATTTTCAGTCGTGGTGTGTATGAGGATAAAGGAACAGAGGTAGTAATTATTGGTGAGGCAAAGTCTCAGCTGGGAAAGGATGATATAGATGATTTTCTGGATCTTGTGGAAAAATTGAAGAAATTTGGTAAAGGAGAAAGATTTCTTCTTTTGGTTACGCATTATGCAAGAGAGACGGTGGTTGAATATGCAAAGGAGAAAGAGGTAGAAGTAATTCAGAGTTTTGAGTGGTAAAAGGGGGCAGGGATCAAAATGTGGAAAATTCAATTATTTAAGCTTAATTATGATGATCGTGAAGTCCAGTCTGTGGCAGATGTTGTGAAAAGTGGGGAAATTTGGGGGACACAATACTGAAATTTCGGGACGGTTCACTTTCATCGTTTTTCATATGATTCCTTTCGGGCAAGGGGACATCATCTACAGAATACAACCCCCTAACCCCCTTTTCTAAGGGGGAATATTGCACTCTCAACTAACCGCAAGCTTTCAAACAAAG
>JAZDHC010000094.1:0-13747 GCA_043806395.1 Candidatus Desantisiibacteriota bacterium
GTAAGGTAAAAGGGAACAGGGAAGAGATTAAAGGGAAAAGGGAAAAAGCTGGAAAAAGGGGAAAAAGAAACATAATTCTCTCTCTTTTCCATTTTCCCCTACTTTCCCCTTTTCCCTTATTTACACCTGAGTAGTTACGAAAAAAGAATGAAAATGAACCGTCCCCATATACAAACAATAGAGGATAAGATGTGGCTAAAGATCTTGTTGACAATAATTATCATGATGATCCCGATTAATGCTACGGCTAATTGGCAGGTCATAAAGGATTTGCATTTTGTTGTCACCTTCACCGAGAATGACCAGAAAATAGCAGAAACTACTCTCAGGATAGCTCATAATTTCCATTCACAGGTTAGTTTACATCTTGGCGGCTATACCATGAATACGCCAGTCTACATCATCATTGCCCCGTCCAGAGAGGTATTTGAGAATCTGGGTGGTGTTAAGGAAGAATGGGCAGTTGGTCTGGCTACAGGGAATAATCGGATTGTTATCTTTTCCCCAAGAAAATTTGGAGGAAAATCAGAGATAGAGCGGCTGATACGGCATGAATACACCCATATATTATTACATCAGGCAACAGGGGGGCATTTTGTGCCAAGATGGCTGAATGAAGGACTGGCAATGTATTATGAGTCCATCGTTTGGCGTATTCCGGATGATATTCGATTAACTGAGGCAGTTTTAACCCATTCCATTATTCCACTTGATTTGTTGAATTGGTATTTTCCATCTGATCGAAAAAGGGCAGAACTGGCATATAGCCAGAGCTCAGATGTTGTAGGTTACATCATAAAAGAGTATGGACATGATAGACTTAAGCAGTTGATTGGAGAGATTGCCAGAGGGCAAGATATTGACACGGCCATGATAAACTCGCTTGGTATTGATTCCTCATCCCTTGAAACAGCATGGCATACAACCTTGAGCAAAAGGTATCAATGGTTCTATATTATCACCAATACTACCATTATCTGGGCGGCATTGCCTATTATCTGTATCATCGCTTATATCCGTAAAAAAAGACAGGGAGAGAGGAAGAAGAGGCAATGGGAGATTGAGGATGGGATGCTGTTATCAGAAAAGGGCAGGTGCGAGACCTGCCCCTACGAGAATGGTTAAAATAATTGGTGGGTCGTGCTGGTCTCGAACCAGCCACACTCGGCTTAAAAGGCCGATGCTCTACCCGATGAGCTAACGACCCACTCAAGATATAAAATATATTATAACAGAATAATTCCTATTTGTCAAGGAATTATTCTGCGGTGCAGAATAATAATTGTTGACAAAATTGCTCAGTTATGGTATTCTTTATAAATTGTAACTACTCACCACGAAGATGCGAAGAGTTGATTGGTTGATTGGTTGATAAGTTGATGGGTTGATGGGAAATGTTTATGAATTATGAATTCGTGTTCCTTCAACTCATCAACTCATCAACCTATGTATTATCTGTGTTTCTGTGGTGAATTCCTTTATCTGAATCCCAAAGGGGTGTTAAAATGTGGCTTTCTACAAAAGGCAGGTATGCAGTTCGTATAATGCTTGAGTTGGCACTCCATGATAAAGGAAAAATTGTATCTGTCAGGGAAATCTCTGGCAATCAGGAGATTACACCTCAATATGTAGAACAAATAATGGTCAAGTTGAGAAAGGCAGGTTTGATAGAAAGTATTCGCGGACCAGCTGGTGGTTATCGACTTGCAAAAGAGGCAGCTTCTATTACAACCGGGGATATAATCAGGCCATTAGAAGGACATATTGGTCCTGTCTTTTGTGTTGATCCCCTGACAAGCAAAAAGCAGTGCCATCGATCTTCAGCGTGTGCTACCAAGCTACTATGGAAAAGGGTTGGGGAAAAGATAGCTGAGGTATTGGATACAACCACGCTTGATGATCTGGTGAAGATGGATAGGGAGATACAAGAACAAGCGGTGAATAAATTTAATTAAGGAGGCTTTTCATGCAGTTAGATGATGTTGTTATTTCAAGGGCAATAGTAGAGAGTTGGAGCAAGGATTTACTTGATTCACTTGATATTGATGTTGCCATTGTTGGTGGTGGACCAGCAGGTTTGACATGTGGTTATTATTTAGCAAAAAAAAGGTTGAAGGTAGTGCTATTTGAACGCAATCTTTCTATTGGCGGCGGTATGTGGGGCGGCGGTATGATGTACAATAAGTGTGTATTTCAACAGGAATCCCTGCCAATCTTAGAGGAGTTTGGGATAAAGACACACAAGTATGAAGATGGATATTATATTACTAATTCCATAGAAACGGTTACCACCCTCTGCTCTGGTGCCATCAAGGCGGGCTTGAGGATACTTAATCTTATCGGGGTTGAGGATGTAATGATTCGTCAGGAGGGTGTTACTGGTCTGGTGTTAAACTGGACTGCGGTAACTATGGCAAAATTGCATATTGATCCGCTTACCATCAGGGCAAAGGCTATAGTTGATGCTACGGGTCACGCGGCAGAGGTGGCTGGAATAATTGTACGAAAGATTGGGAAAAAGCTTCTTACTGAAACAGGGGAGATGTTAGGGGAAAAACCTATGTGGGCAGAGGTTGGCGAACGCACTATTGTGGAAAATACTAAGGAAATATACCCTGGCGTTTTTGTGGCTGGTATGTCGGCTAATGCTGTATTTGGAGGACCAAGGATGGGTCCGATATTTGGCGGGATGCTGCTTTCAGGGAAACAGGCAGCGAATATTATTACAGCAAGACTGTCTGAATAAAAGATTATATCCACAGATTACACAGATGAATATAGAGAAAACAGAACGAAATCGTAGGGGCAGACCTGTGTGTCTGCCCTGACAATTTCTCTACTCTTTTCATTAATCTGTGGATAAATTCTCTTCTATGAAAAAGGAGATAATATAATGCCAAAAACAATTGCTGAGATTAATGAACGGATTAAAAAGGGTGATGCAGTGGTTGTTACTGCTGAAGAGATTATTGATATTGTGGATAAAAAAGGGGTCAGTCAGGCAGCTAAGGAAGTAGATGTGGTTACTACCGCTACCTTTGGTCCAATGTGTTCCTCTGGCTTTTACTTTAACTTTGGGCATTCCAAACCAAGGATCAGGGCACAGAAGGTATGGCTGAATAATGTTCCTGCTTATGGCGGGTTGGCTGCGGTTGATGCCTATCTGGGTGCTACGGAATTACCGGAAAATGATCCCACAAATACCATCTATCCAGGGGCATTCAAGTATGGTGGTGCTCATATCATTGAGGATTTGGTATCTGGCAAGGCCGTTCAATTCAAGGCTACCTCTTATGGTACGGATTGTTATCCACGAAAAGAGATAGAAACCATTATCAATCTTAATGATATGAATGAGGCAGTGCTTTTCAATCCAAGGAATGCTTATCAAAATTATAATGTAGGTGTAAACCTTTCAGACAAGGTGATATATACCTATATGGGAATATTACAGCCCCGGATGGGTAATGCCAACTATTCCAGTGCCGGACAATTATCACCCTTATTAAACGATCCGCTATATCTTACCATTGGCATTGGGACCAGAATATTCCTTGGCGGTGGAATAGGCTATGTTGTCTGGCAGGGTACACAACATAACCCATGTGCCCTACGCGGCGAAAATAAGGTGCCGAAAAGAGGAGCTGGTACCTTAACCGTTCTGGGTGATTTGAAACAGATGAGTTCAGCATGGCTCAAGGGTGTAAGTATGACTGGTTATGGGGTTAGTATGGCTGTAGGGATTGGCGTGCCCATTCCCATTCTCAATGAAGAGATATGCCAATTTGCAGCTGTCAGGGATGAGGAGATTTATGCTCCGGTGATAGATTATAGCCAAACATATCCACAAAGGGAAACAGATGTCTTAGCTGAGGTAAATTATGCTCAACTAAAGAGTGGCAAAATACTGCTGGAAGGCAAGGAAGTACCTACCGGTGGGCTTTCAAGCTATGCTAAGGCAAGGGAAATAGCCAGTATTCTTAAGGAATGGATTCAAAAGGGTGATTTTCTCCTGACTGAGAAGGTAGCATCTCTGCCATCTTCCGATTCAGGGATAAGTCTGAAGCCGTTGAAAGAAAGGGGATAGGAGGATACATGAAAAAACGAGTTGTTTTAACCTTTCCAAAACAAACCATTGAAGAGCCAATTACTTACCATTTGATTCGGGATTATGATCTGATGGTTAATATTTTGAGTGCCAAGGTTAATCCAAATGAAGAAGGAAGGATGGTAATAGAGCTGATTGGACAAAATGAAAGGCTGAATAATGGTATTGAATACTTGAAGGGATTAGGTGTAGCCATTCAACCATTAGCTCAGGATGTAACATGGGATGAACAAAAGTGTATCCATTGCACGGCCTGTATTCCCTTGTGTCCATCTCATGCCTTAAGTGTGGATCGCAGCCAGATGCTGGTTTCGTTTAATTCTGATCGTTGTATTGTTTGTGGATTGTGCCTTCAGGCATGTCCGTATCATGCGATAGAGATACAATTTTAGAATGCAAAGAAAATCTATCCGCAGATTACGCAGATTACGCAGATTGAGGAAAGAAAGGGAATGGATAAGAGTGATCCAATTGTCTTTAATCTGTGAAATCTGCGTAATCTGTGGATAGATTCTCTTAAAACATCTTCATCGCCTGAAACCGTCCCCCTTTTAATGCACAAACAAGTCCAGCCTCATCCTTAATCTCTTTATCAAAAAAGGTTGCATACTTGCCTATCTGAAGGGCAGTATGGGCATCACTTCCACCCACACCAGGAATACCCAATTTAAGACTTGCCAGCCATGACAGGATATTCATATCCTCTGAAGAATTTCCATTTAATACCTCAATGGCATCAATACCCTTTATTTCATAGATTTTATTCCCCATGCTTGGAGCACCACTGCGAAATGGGTGAGCGGCAATAACCACCCCACCTAAGCTATGTACCCATGGAATAAGCTCGGCTAATGGTATACCCGATTGAACAAATTCTGAAAATCCAAAGGTAAGCACATCACCTTCAAGGCATCTAATCTCCATCCCACCAAGAACTAAAAGATTATGCCCGGCTGCTTTTTCCTTAACTATCTCTATTGCATTACGATTATGATGGTCAGTAATACAGACCCCATCTAATTTGACCCTTTTTGCCATCTTAATAACATCATTTATCTCTATAACACTACATGGAGACCCAAGTACTGTATGTATATGCATATCTATTAACATTTTCCCCCACGATAATTTATACTAATCGAACCATTACCCCTCTTTAATCTCATCCCAATAAATATTCCCAGCAAAACAAGAAGGAATATACCCACAATCATATTAAGGCTAAAAAATATCCTCTCAATACCCTTCCACTCCTCTCCCATAAACAACCCTATGCAAACAAGCACCATGCACCATGGCAATGAACCAACTACAGTACAAGCAATAAACCTTAAAAAGTTCATCTTTCCAATTCCAGCGGGTAAAGAGATGAAGGTTCTAATTATCGGCACATTCCTTGATAAAAATACTACCCTTTCCCCTTGCCTGAGAAACCATGATTCAAGTATTTTCATATCATTCCCAACAATAAGCAAATATTTACCATATTTTGACAGCAATGGTCTGCCAACATAATAACCAATACCATAAGACAAAACTGCCCCGATCAGATCCCCTATTGTCCCTAAAAGGATAACCATCCAGATATTAAACTTGCCGGTTGAAACCAGAAAGCCTGAAAATGACATGACTGTCTCACTTGCTGTTGGAAGGCATAGACTCTCCATAATCATGGACAACAAAACCCCGATATAACCCCAGCCCTCAATAATAGCCTTTAGTATTCCATCCATTTTTTTCCTCCTTATTTAACGGAGGGCGGACATTCCTGTCCGCCACTTTACATCAAGAAACGGGTTAGAAAACCCGCCCTCCGTTATTTGGCGGGTTAGAAAACCCGCCCTCCGTTTGCTCAGTATGCATCTGATAAACCTCTTCCTCATCTATAGCACTGACAACAAACCTCTCCCGATCCTTTATCAAATCTATATTCAGTGGTTCTTCTAAGATATTGCCTGATGAGTCAAACAATATTCTGATGGTTGGTCTGACAATTGCTTTTCTATTTATCTTGACCACCATCCCGATCTCTTCTGTATTAAGTTTTATCAGACTTCCAAGCGGATATATAGAAACACTTTCCACAAAGGATCTGACTGCATCAGCATAAAATTCATCATCTGCCTTAGAAACAATCAATCTCACAGCATCATAAGGAAGAAACTTTTTTCGATAGGGTCTATCTGTGGTTAAAGCATCATAAACATCAGCAATGGCTGATATTCTGGCTAACAATTCAATATTCTCTCCTGCTATTCCATGAGGATACCCCTGACCATGCCATCGTTCGTGATGCTGACAGGCAATCTTTCTGGGCAATTCTCCTATTCGACTGTTTTCACTTAAAATTTGCTGACTATACAGGGTATGTTGCTTTATCTCTTCTATTTCTTTTTCATTTAATCTGCCCGGCTTAAACAATATCTCATCTGACACCTTAATCTTACCCAGATCCTGCAACATTGCCCCAAAGGCAAGCTCTTCGAGGGTATCAACAGGAAGTTGATGTCTTGCCCCAATTAGTGTAGCAATCATACACACATTCACAGAATGAGAGAAGGTATATTCATCATGGCTCTTAATCTTAATCAGGTTCAACATTGCATCCTGATTGGCAATTATTTCCTCTACCATGTTTTTTATAAGTTTTTTTGTTTCTTTATCGTCAACAATCTTTCCCATCTTGACATTATTAATAGTAAAATGAATTATTTTCATTGCCTCTTTTTGTGTCTCAGAAGAAAGCATTGGTGAAACGCTTTCTAATGCCTCAGTTATAATATCTTTAGCAGCAATATCTCCTTTTTCATCCGGTATACCCTTAAAAAAAACACCTCTTTTACCCATAATCAATTTCCTCCTCCCAAGTAAGCATTTTTTACCTCATCATTTTTTAACAAATTAGCTGCTGTATCCATCATAACTATTTTTCCTGTTTCCATCACATACCCTCGATTGGCTACCTTTAAGGCAGCATAAGCATCCTGCTCTACAAGGAGAAGCGTTACTCCCTGTTTTTGATTAATCTCTTTAATAATCTGAAATATAGACTCTACTAATTTTGGTGCCAACCCAAGGGATGGTTCATCAAGCAACAAAAGCCTTGGTCTCGCCATTAATGCCCGACCAATGGCAAGCATTTGCTGCTCCCCACCACTTAATGTACCACCATATTGCTTTATTCTTTGCTTAAGGATGGGGAACAGGGCTAAGGTTCTTTCCATATCATCCCGTATCCCTTGCGTATCTTTCCGACTATATGCCCCCATATCCAGATTTTCCATAACTGTAAGCATGGGAAATATCCTGCGACCCTCAGGCACATGGCTTATTCCAAGCGATACTATATCCTCTGGCATAAGTCCAGAAAGTCTTTTGGACATGAATTCAATCGAGCCACTTTTTATTTTAATAAATCCAGAAATAGCCATCAGCATCGTGGTTTTTCCTGCACCATTAGCCCCAATCAAGGCAACAATCTCACCCTCGTTTACTTCCAGAGAAATACCCTTTAATGCCTCAATATTGCCATAAAATGTATGAATGTTATCTATTTTGAGCATTCTTTAACTCCCAGATATGCCTCTATCACATTTGGATCGTTTTGAACGACCATAGGTGTCCCATCAGCAATCTTTACCCCACAATCAAGGACAACTACCCTATCTGCAAGTCCCATAACCACATTCATATCATGTTCAATTAAAAGGATGGTCTTTCCCATCTGCCTTATTGCTTCCAATAACCTCATTAATGTTAATGACTCAACCTTGTTCATGCCGGCAGACGGTTCATCCAGCAGAAGCAGTACCGGATTTGTTGCTAATGCCCTTGCAATTTCTAATCTTCTTTGATCGCCATAAGAAAGATTTTTAGCCAATTCTCGTTGAAAATCAACAAGCCCGACAAACCTTAAAAACTCAAGGGATTCCTGTTTTAACCTCTTTTCCTTGTTCAAAAATCGCCTTGTTCTCAGTATCGAAGAAAAAAGAGAATGCCTTTCTTGACACCATTTTGCAACAAGGATATTTTCCAACACCGTCATATTCTCAAAAAGTCTGATATTCTGAAAGGTTCGGGCAATCCCTGCCTTTGTAATCTGTGACGGACGGAATCCTCTCAAACTAATCTCATTTACACCAAATTTAATGCTGCCTGAGGTCGGATGATGTATCCCACTGATAATGTTAAAAAAAGTAGTCTTGCCCGCACCATTTGGACCAATCAAAGCCACAATCTCCTGCTCTATTATCTCCAAATCTACGGCATCTAATGCCTTGACCCCACCAAAATACTTGGTAATATTTCTGGCTGAAAAAAGCACGCTCTCCCCCTTATAATTCAGCAATTCAGCAATTTCTGAATTGTCTGTATCCTCTTCACACACTCATCCCTTCCCAGAATGGAAATAATTATCGGCAAATCAGGTCCATGAACGCAACCAGTAAGAGCAACCCTGATGGGCATGAATAATCCCTTTCCTTTTATCCCAAGCCCCTTGCCAACAGCCTTTATTTTTTCACTGCATTCCTCTGGAGCAGGATATTCCTCGCCTTCCTCAAGCAGGGAAGAAAAAGCACCAAGTACCTCCCCTACCCTATCATATTTCATAACGACTTGTGATTCTTCATCCAGAATAAAATCTGCAACAAAAAAATAACGAACCTGCTCCACAATATCTGAAAGTTTTTCCAACCTCTCCTGAAGTAATTCAATTACTCTGCGAAACAAGTTAATATCATGGATCTGATACCCTGCCTGCTTCACATACGGCAGACACAATTCTACCAGCTTATCCAACGGCAATTGCCTGATATATATCCCATTCATCCATGTAAGTTTTTGCATATCAAAGATAGCAGATGACTTGCTCACCCCTTCTATGGAGAAGCAATCAATCAAATCATGAGCAGTGTATATTTCCCTGTTTATCCCCTCGCCCTCTGACCAGCCTCGTAATGCCAGATAATTTACCATTGCCTCATGTAAGTAGCCCATTTCCTTAAATGCCTCTGTTGCTGTTGCCCCATGCCGTTTGGAAAGCCGTGAGCCATCTTCACCCAACATTAATGGAAGATGGGTGAAATAGGGTGGATTAAAGCCAAGTGCTTGATAGATTAAGAGTTGTTTTGGTGTATTTGATAAATGGTCCTCACCACGAATAACATGGGTTATTTTCATTAAGGCATCGTCAATGACCACAGCAAAGTTATAGGATGCCACACCATTTGATCTGATAATAACAAAATCCGTAAGTGTATCAGCCTGAAAAGATACCTGACCACGAAGCTCATCCTGAACAATTACAGCTGTTGTCTCATCTGATACCAGAAACCTTATGCTCGGTTCTCTACCAGATGCCTTGAGCTTTTCTTGCTCCTTTTTTGAAAGATTTCGGCACCTGCCATCATAACCTGACGGTTGTTTCTCGGCTAATGCCTGTTTTCTCCTTTCCTCAAGCTCCTCTTCCGTGCAATAACAATAATAGGCATTAGCCTGTTTAAGTAGCTTCTCGGCATATTCTTGATATAAGGCCAATCTTTCGCCCTGACGATATGGACCAAACTCACCTCCAATATCCGGACCCTCATCCCAATCCAGACCAAGCCATTTCAGCGAGGAAATAATGGTACCCTCTGATGCTTGTGATGATCTTTCTATATCTGTATCCTCTATCCTCAAGACAAATGTTCCCTGATGATGCCGAGCAAAAAGCCAATTAAAAAGTGCGGTGCGACTGCCACCAATATGTAGATACCCTGTTGGTGATGGTGCAAATCTAACTCGGATATTATTCATGTTGTTTTTCTCTGGGGTCTGACCCCAATCCCCTTTTTTTTGTAACTACCTGAGGAGTTATATCCACTAACATCATACCACATTTTTTGCCTATCGTCAACCCTTTTTTTGGCAGGATTGCCCATACTTATTGCAAAAAAACTTGAACATCGAGTAATAATAAATAAAGGTAACTACTCAGGGAGAGGAATTCACCACAGAGACACGGAGAGCACAGAGAACCACAAGAGATTTTCAGGATATTTTTAGGGTGTTCCCCGTGCTCTCTGTGTCTCCGTGGTGAGTAGTTACAAATAAAGTACTTATCTGTCTTCAGGTTTTGGTTGAACATGGAGGTTCGACATAATTTTCCCACTAATCTTAAGGAGAGCCGATTAAACTAAATATATTCCCCATACTTGCCGATAATATTACATAAGTTATCAGAATTGTAATTTTTTGCTTGACAAGATATATAAAATATGTTATAATTATTTTATGTTATTTTTCTCTTTAAATTAAGAGAAAAACTGCCATACCATTTTTCGCTTGTGGAGGAAACAATGAGAAGCAGTGGATTTATTTTTATAAGTGGGGCATTATTGTATATTGTCCTGTCATTTAGTCCTCTTTCGCACTGTTTAAGCAAGGAAGCAGATGCTTCTAATTCAGCTTCAGTAGATTTTAGCCTACCTGACAATGAAGATTTATTAATTAGTGAAGTGGTTAAAAATTATCAATGGCCCGAGGTTTCATTCTCAGACGATGATGCTCAGGATTCATCTGAAGCATCAACTGTATTTGTACGAAAACTCATCTTCGAAAGATATATTATTAAATCAGGGGATACTCTGTGGTCAATTGCCAGAGATAATAAGGTGTCGGTAAATACCATTATTGGTGCAAATGAGCTGAAAGATAAAAGGGTTGTTATTGGAAAAGAACTACTGATACCAAATCAGAATGGAATAATGTATAATATTAAGGAAGGAGATATCCTGAAATTAATATGCAAAAAATATAAGGTAGATGTAAAAATAGTTCTGGAGATGAATAACTTAAATGAAAATCCGGGTGCTTTATCTCCAGGCAAATCTATTTTCTTGCCAGGGGCAAAACCAATCATTAAGGTAGAAGAAAAGAAGGTTATTAAGAAAACCCGGTTTGCCTACAGAGAATCTAATAACAAGAGAAAGTCGTTCATCATGCCTGTACCATGCGTTATCACATCACCATTTGGTTATCGAAACAGAGAATTTCATGCTGGGGTTGATTTAAGGGCAGGTGTTGGTCGTCAAATAGCAGCAAGTGCAGATGGACAGGTGATTTACAGCGGTTATATGGGAGGGTATGGTAAAATAATAATCATTCGGCACAGCAATGGCTTTACAACCCGATATGCCCATAATTCAGCCAATCTTGTTTCAGAGGGCTCGTTTGTTCGACAAAATCAGGTAATTGCTTCAGCAGGGATGACAGGCCATTCAACCGGACCGCATGTTCATTTTGAGATAAGAAAAGACGGTATCCCTCAAAATCCTATGCATTATGTTTATTAGGGCTTGAGAAAAAATAAGTTGTACACCAAGAGTCACTCAAGACGCTTGGCTGGCAAGGCGTGAGAAGCGAGCATACTACTGTATGATTGCTTCGAACAACGAAGCCAGTCAAGATGTATTGGTGACACGACTGTACAAGTTATTTTTTCTCAAGCCCTTAAGTTGATAGGTTGAAGAAATACAAATTTTTGGCATGGTTCAAATCAGGGTAACAAATTGAGCAAGCAAGTAAGTTTCTATGTTTCCCTGATTCCCCCTTAAAAAAGGGGGTTAGGGGGTTGTAATCCTCTGTATCATCTGTGACCCTGTGGTGAACAATTTTGAACCATGCCCAAATTTTTAAACCTATCAGCTCATTAACTCATCAACATTTTTAGGTGAAATTCTAATGACCGCTTACAATGAAGACTATAGTTTTGGCTCTTTACTTCAGGAATTAATTAAGGCAGATGGTTCAGATTTACATATTCGGGCAGGCGAGCCACCATTTTTCAGGATAAATGGAAAGCTCAAACGGGCGGATATGTTCCCTCCATTAACTCAAGGTAAGGCAAAATCACTACTTTATTCTATAATGAGTGAAGAAAGGCAACAAAGATTTGAAGAGCACCTTGAGCTTGACATGTCTTATACTATGCCGGGTATTGCACGGTTCAGGGTTAATGTCTTTCAACAACAAAGTTGTATCGGTGCAGCTATCAGGATGATTCCATTTAAGATTCAAACAATTGATGAACTCAAGCTACCCGGGGTATTAAAACAATTATCCTTAATCCCAAGGGGTCTGATTCTTGTTACCGGTCCCACAGGCTCAGGAAAATCAACTACGCTGGCTGCTATGATTGATCACATCAACTCAAATCGCAAGGCAAACATTGTTTCTATTGAGGATCCAATAGAATTTGTGCATATTGACCGTTTAAGTGTCATTAATCAACGGGAGGTAGGGGTTGATGCCCCTTCTTTTGCTGAGGCACTCAAGCATGTAATGCGCCAAAACCCTGATGTTATTCTGGTAGGTGAAATGAGGGACTTGGAAACCATGGCTTCAGCTATTACTGCTGCAGAAACCGGTGTCATCGTCTTTGCCACACTGCATACAAATAATGCGGTTCAAACAATTGATCGTATCATTGATGTCTTTCCCATTGAACAACAACAACAGGTAAGACTACAGCTTGCCGTTACCCTTCAGGCTATTGTTTCTCAAACCATTGTTCCTAAAATAAATGGTGAAGGAAGAGCCGTTGCCTTTGAGATCATGATTGCTTTGCCCGCGATAAAGGCATTGGTTAGAGAGGGTAAGGCACATCAAATGTATTCTATTATTCAGGCAAGTGGTGGGTATGGGATGCGAACGCTGGATCAGGATCTGGTAGAATTAGTCAAGGATGATATTGTTTCTTATGAGGAAGCCCTTGCCAGATCACCAAATCCAAAGGAATTTGAACAAAGGGTACTCAGGGTTAAGCCTAATGTGAAGATAGGAGGTTAGTCGTCAAGAAAAAATAACTTGTACAGTCGTGCCACCGATCCATCTTGGGGACGGGAATTCCGGGGAATTCGTCCCGCCGTTAGGTGATCTTATCGTTAGACAAAACATATATAGGAGATTACAATGCCAACAGTTTCAATGTTCTACGGTATCCTTATTTTAATGTATTTCTACGATGACAAAAAACACAGTTCTCCTCATATACACGCTGAACATGGAGAACATCAAGCCTCAATTGCTATTGCCGATGGCTCTGTTTTGGCAGGAAGTTTACCACAATCCAAAATGAAATTGGTACAAGCCTGGATAGAAATTCATAGAGAAGATTTGTTGGCAGACTGGAAATTAACAGTTGCTGGTGAACCTATTTTTAAAATCGACCCACTGAAATAAAAGGAGAATCATTAGAAAACATGGATACTATTTTAAAAGCAACTTCTCTTGAAAACTTTAAGATTGATGTGCTTACCAGCAGTGGTATTTCAGGTGTATTTGATATGAAACCATATTTAAAGGGTAGTGCTTTTAGGGAGCTTTCTAATGAATCATATTTTCGCCTCGTTCGTCCTGCTCATCATGGCATCATGTGGCCAAACGAACAAGACATTAGCTCCGATACCATCATATGCGATATACAAAAAGCCCAACAAAATGTTTAGTTGCATGTATACTCAGCGAGGGCATAAATTGTGAATTTTCGGTGAGGATTAATCAAGAAGAGCAAGGCGTGAAGGTGAACCGTAGGGGTAGACCTGTGTGTCTACCCAAATAATTGGGCGAACACATAGGTTCGCCCCTACGAACCTG
>JAZDHC010000095.1:0-3513 GCA_043806395.1 Candidatus Desantisiibacteriota bacterium
ACGATAATCTTTTCATCATTCGCTATTGCTTCCTTAATGAGTTCCAATACCCGCATTTGTTTTGTCGTTAACCCGAATTTCCATGGATTACCTTCTATCGCAGTTTTCGGGGATTGCGGGATAGTGGAAGCAAACTGTAACTGGGTAAGGTGAGCAAGGATCACCATCTGGTCTATCTTGTGTCCTTCCTCTTTCTCCATTCTCAACTGATTTTTAAACCATGTTGCGAAATTATCCATCCAATGACGATAATACATCAAGTGTGCATCATCCATTTTGATAAGTTCTGTGGAAATAACAGGTTTAGGAAATGTGATTATCTTGCTGACATCAGGCTCATCTCTCTGCCGTCTAAGTATCTTCGGCGCCATCATTTCCCACCACTTTAACGGGTCTTTGATCTTCGGGATCTCTCTTGACTTTGCGCCACTATCAAGCGTCTGCTCGAATTGAGGTGTAACCCATGCGATAGAGATATAATCTTCTTTGAACTTCCTTGTTCCTGTGGTGTATCCATATCCATTATCTTTTTCCACAGGACTGTAATATCCGTATGGGTTGCGCTCTGTCCCATCTCCCCACCCGAACACAAGCAGGCTGAATATGTTCCTTGGATAATTGGCTATCGGTGTGCCTGTACTCAGAAGCTTATACCGTGCCTTAAGCATCCTTACAGCCTTTGCCTGCTGTGAATCCTTCGCTTTGATCTTATGCGCTTCATCTATTGCTATGAACTGGAAACGGCGGCGCATTGCTTTAGCAAAGGTCTTTTTAGTATGCTCGTTGAGGGGACGCCACAGCAGGTTATAAGCTATGATATTGAATTTACGCAGGTGTTTAAGCTGTCTTTCCTCTAAAATAATCTGATAATCAGTTTCAGGGATGCCGATATTCTTAAACTCTTTAATGAACTCATCTTTAAGTTTCGGCTCGACTACTATGAGGCTGTGCTTGACCCCATACATTAGCCCCATAGCAATAATGCCTCTCGTATTATGGCATAGACAACCGTTAGCTATGAAATTGTGATGGTCTTTTACTGTTAAATCGTAAACAGCCCCTTTATAATCTGAATATTCAACCGATTTTACTTTTGTGTAAAATACTTCACGATTTACCAATTCAGATAATTTATTTTGTACGGACTTTATATAATCCACATCTACATTTTTAATTAGAGGTAGGTATTTCTTTCTACGTGAAGGATCGTTGCTAACCTTCTCATAGGTTTTGCCATTCAATATGTTATCTATTGCAGTTATAACTGATTGTAAGCTCTTTTTAGAGAACTCTTGAGTGCCTTTTGTATAAACCCAATTTGTACCAAGCATTCTATGAGATAAACCCGTTCTATCAACCAACTCTTTTACAATTTTAGAAGCGGGCACCCCTTCAATATTGGTGTTAGCCTCGAAATTGCATATTTTCTCTAACATATCTTGTTTATATTTTATTGAAAAGCCAATATACTGTTTGTATAACCGTAGTCCATTTCCTCCGATAGTACCTATCCAATACGGTCTTTTTATATTTTTGCCATTAGTAGCACATCTCATTTTCATAGATATACGCATCCAGATACCAAACCGTCGTAATAGCATGGCTAATTGGTGCATAAGGGTTTCTGACGCAGATGATATTTCAATCGACCGCATTGAAAATATTACTGAACCCTCACCATCAAAAAAACTTTGTATAAACGTGCTAAGACAATCGTTATTTAATTCCTGTATAAATTTAGGTATAAATCGTTTAGCCGATAGCAAACCCCATCCATACCCAAGGGCTACCAGATGTTCTACAAATTCTTTACGATGAATATCTAAATGCGGGCAACGACCATCTTTTGGTGTAATTATTGTAGGAACAATATCAAGATTAAACGACTTGAATTTTTCCTTTAAATCATATAGCACATTAATATCTTTTTGAGTTATAGTAACATCATATGAGTATTTATGTTTAGTTCTATCTCGTTCATAACTTTCAGCTATCTGCCAACCAATAAATGAAACAATATTTTTATCCATTGTTTTATTGCCATGCTGTAATATGTGCGAAGGTGTGCAAACAATATTTCCTATATTATTATCCCATCCATCAGCATTAAGAAACTTATGAGCCAATGTTGATGAAATAGATGTACCATCAGCAAGGGTAATAGTTTTAATATTTTCATTTATTTCCTGTTTATAAAGTAGTTCTATCTGTGATTCTACTATCTGACCATCTTTATTTATTGAATTGGTGTATAAGGGTTCTTTCGGTAAACTCCAATAACCTTCCCCATCGAAATTAACATCGGTATGGTAAGTATTCCAGACATCTTCAATGGGCATCAAAGTACCATTAATGTAAACCGTAGAATCAGGCAAAACGCATTTGCCCAATCCCATTTCCCAGCACATAAGATTAGTATCTTTCAGGCTCATTCGGGCAATATCCTCTCTCTGGAACTCCCACAACCATTTACTGATACCAATATCGTCTAACTGTTTGAGCCGTGCCTGATGCATCTCTGGATACATCGACTTAATACCATCATCTTCATGGAGGCATACCCACTCACCATCTTTTAAGATGAACTGTTCAAATGGTGTCTGCTGTCTCTCTAACCATCTTACCCTTTTCATGTGCCAGTTAATGACCTGTTTATCGATCTGAGGCTCAAGATTCATCTCATAAAGGCTTTCAGCAAGCTCTACGATCACATCAGGCTTTTCAAGAATATTCCTGCGCCTGAACTTTACATCTGCCTCTTTCGTATTCTCTCTTAATCCCTCGTTATAGGCTTCACCCATATCCTTTTTATACTGGTCGATTTTAAGGGCTGTCAGTAGATTATCAACCGTTATATTCAACCTGCTTGAATCAGGGGAGAGGGATATCTTAACTTTGTTCGTGCCGTGTATCGGCAGGGTCAGTTTAGGCGCAGATTCTACAAATTCAAAATCAACCGCAGGTTTAAGAAAAACAGGTGTTGAACCCCTGCGTTTGATGTAATTAATGGCATCACTGATAACCGTAAAATGCGGTGATGTATGCAGAGCTTTAACCTCGTTAAGTAATGTCTGCTCATCGATTTTATCAATCGAATGATGTATCGGCTCATCTCTGGTGTATGATATGGAGTATATCATCACAGAGCAGGGCCATGTAAAACCATAATCTGTAAAAGCCTTATCGCTGATATCCAGTCTGTAAATAAGATGTGCATTCTGGTTTACCCATCGTTCAAAGGTCAGGGTATCCTCATTCTCAAAGTATCCCCTCGGAAGCATGGCAGCCACAAAGAACTTTGCGCTGCGTATTGCTGTTTCCATTGCAGCAATATGAGATTTTATACTTGTTCGGGGCCCAAGATGCCCCCACCCTGCGTTATGGAATCCGCAGTTTTTCTTTTCAAGCTGAATAGAAAAAGGAGGATTAATAATATAATAATCGGCAGGTACGGTATGATGATTAATAAGTGAATCGTGAATGATATTAGCCTTCGGGTACAGTGTTCTTGCC
>JAZDHC010000096.1:0-7145 GCA_043806395.1 Candidatus Desantisiibacteriota bacterium
GATGGCATTCACTCTCAAGGGCTTTCTGTTCTTAAAACTTCACTTTCATCTATTGCCAGAGTAATAGTCATTGCCCCTGACAGGGAGCGTAGCGCCACAGGTCATTCATTGACACTGACCCATCCGGTGAGGGTAGAGGAGATTGGGGAGGATACATTTGTTACTGATGGAACCCCTGCTGATTGTATAAATATAGGGATCATGGGGCTTGTACCAGAAAAACCAGACATGATTGTCTCTGGCATAAACCCGGCACCAAACCTTGGGGATGATATTACCTATTCTGGTACGGTTGCTGCTGCTATGGAAGGCACGCTTCTGGGCATTCCATCGTTTGCTGTCTCTATAAATGGCAGTGATAACCGGTACCTTAAATCTGCTGGCATGATTGCAGTTAAGATAGCAGGACTGATAGACTCGCATGGGCTTGGCGAGGGCACATTCCTGAATGTTAATGTTCCCAATCTTCCGATAGAGAAGATAAAGGGAATGGTTATTACCAAACAGGGAAAACGAGCATATAGAGAGGAATTGATTAAACGGGTTGATCCAAGAGGAAAAACCTATTACTGGATAGGGAGTAAAGCAATTATTGATTTTCAGGAAGAGGGAACAGATGTTATGGCAATAGCAGGGGATATGGTTTCTGTTACACCACTACACCTTGACCTTACAGATTATGCTGCTATGCAATGTTTGAAGGATTGGGAATGAATATTGAACTATGCTCGATTTTGGGCATGGTTCAATATTGTTCACCGCAAGGTCACAGATGATACAGAGAATTACAACCCCCTAACCCCCTTTTCTAAGGGGGAATTAGGGAAACATAGATACTTGCTTGCTCAATTTGTTATCCTGATTTGAACTATGCTCGATTTTGTTTAAAATTTTACTTGACTTTCAGAACAAATTTTGTTAATATAGATATGTGTAATTGGAGGGGGACAATATGTTCTTAAAAAGAATACAAGAATTAAGCATTGCTTTTATTTTATGTTTTTTATTTCTCTCGCCTGTATATTCCGCTCCACCTCAAATAGAAAAAGAGTTTGCTGAGGCAGATACGCTTTATCAAACAGGGATTTATGCCTTAGCTATTCCCAAGCTTCAAGCCTTTATTCAAAAATATCCGGAAAACCCTTTATGCCCCAAATCTAAATTGATGCTGGGAGAGTGCTTTTATTATCAGAAAGAATATGATTCAGCCTTACTTGAGTACCGCTCTCTGATAGAAACTCAAATTTCTGCAAATATTGTGCCCAGGGCATTATATCGTATGGCTGAGATATATCTTCTTCAGGGAAGGGATGAGGATGCCCTGTCTGCATATCGACAGATTATAAAGAACTATCCAAAACTTCCTTTATCTGAGGATGTGCTTTGTAAGGTTGGAGAATATTATTTTAAGCAAGGCAAGTATGATGAGTGTGAAGATACCTTCAAACAGTTGTTAAGAATGTTTCCTAATGGTTCTAATATTTCCTTAGCCTATTACTATCAAGGTATAAGTGCCTACCATAAAAAAGAATACGAAAAAGCAGCATGCTCTTTCAGGGATGTTATTGATCCGGCATTAAAACCCAATGCTGCCTATTATGAGGGTGATTCATGGTACAGGCAAAAGGAGTATGCTAAATCCATAGCAATTACTTCCAGCTTTATTACCAATTATCCAAAGCACGAACGGGTATCAAATGCCCTTTTTATCGTTGGATCATCCTTTTATAATCTGGAAAACTATAAAGAGGCTAAGAATGCCTTTAATATGTTAGATCGGGATTATCCTACATATTCCAATATAGATTTTGTTAGATACTGGCTGGCAGAATCATGTTATAAATTAGAGGAATATGAAAATAGCCAGAAGGCGTATAAAAAATTGGCAGAAACCTGCCAGACAGCAAGTCTTGTCCCTTATATCTATTATGGACTTGGGTTTTCTTGTGTAAAAATTGAAAGGTTGGAAGAGTCGATAGTAGCCTTTGAAAAGGTGTTGGAGAGTGGTATTAAAGGGAAATTGGGGGTTGACGCCCTGCTTCAGATAGGAAGATGCTGTAAAACGCTTCAGCGGGCGGAAAAGGCAATAGATGCTTTTAAGAAATTATTAGAAGAATACCCTGATGACCCGATAATCCCTCAGGTAAAATATGAACTGTTTGAATGTTATGTGAGTATTGGTAATTTAACTGTAGCACAGGTGATATGTGATCAGATGCTGGAGGCTTATCCAAAGGATAATCTTACCTGTTTTTTGTTGTATAAGCTATCTAATGTGTTTTTTTCTCAAGAACAGTATTCTTATGCAGCAAATAGCTATGCTCAACTATTAGAAAAATATCCTGAAAAAGAGATGGCAGAGGATACCTCTTATCAATTGGGATTGTGCCATTTTAAGCTCGGCAATTATGAGCCTGCAAGGAATTGTTTCAAAAAGCTCCAGCAACAATATCCAAAAAGCCCGATGGCTGAATTAGCTCAGTATGCTATTGCCTGGACATACTCTGAAGAGGGCAAGTTTAAGGAAGCTATTGCTGAATATGGCAAGCTCCCTTCAAGCGGAGAGTTAACTGCTGAGGCTGCCTACCGTATCGGTAATTGCTGGTTTAATCTTAAGGGTTATCATAATGCTATCGAGTCATACAAAAAGGTCATTGACTCATATAAAGAGAGCAAGCTTTATGATGCATCCCTGTATCAGTTAGCCCAGTGTTATTATAAACAAGAAAATTATCCAGAGGCACAAAAGTATTTTGAACAATTATTAACAGAGTGTTCAAGCAGTAAGTATGCCCCAGAGGCTATCTATTGGATAGGGTGGGGTTATTTTAATCAGGAAAAATATGATGAAGCTATTATCTGGTATCGCAGGCTTATTGAACGCTTTCCAAAGAATGAGTTTATGGATGATGCCTGTCAACGCATTGCAGCCTGTTATTATAATCAAAAAAAGTATCCAGAGGCTATCTCAGAATATCAGAGGTTGCTTGCCAGAGAGGATATGAATGATGCTATTAAGATGGATGCCCTTTACCAGATACCAAATTGTTTGTATCAACAGGGTAAATTAAATGAGGCAATAGCAGGCTATAGTAATTTTATCAAGAGTCATCCAAGGGAAAAAAAGCTTTGCGGCGAAATCCAGTATAAGATTGCCAGAATATATTATGAAAGGGATGATACCAGTCGAGCCATAGAAGAGTATAACCATTTGATAGATGAATACCCTGCTTCAGCCAATGTCCCGGATGCCCTTTATTGGCTGGGGAAATGCTTTATCAAGGAAAAGGATTATTCTTCCTCTGTGGTTACATTTCGTGCCTTAGCTGATCAATTCCCTGAATCCTCATGGGCAGCTGAGGCTCAATTCCGAATAGGGGTATCACTTTATAATGATAAACAATACTTTGAGGCATCTGAGGAGTTTCAGAAACTCATTAATAATTATCCGGCAAGAAGTGATCTCTTGCAGGATGCACGGGATTATATGAAGAAGTGTAAGGGGAAGATGAGGTAAGGGGAAGCTTTCAGGTATCAGGTATCAGTCAGTAGGTCAGTCGCATCCTTGTCTGACAGTTGGCTCATACGAAAAGGGATTATTTTGATGAAAATCACAGGAATAATCTGGTTGCAGAAAATTGTAGATAAACTTGTGAGTAAGCATCACACTATTAAAGAAGAAGTGGAACAAGTTTTTGTTAACCAGCCTCAATATCGTCTGTTAGAACGGGGGAAAATTGAAGGAGAAGATGTTTATTCAGCATACGGACGAACTGATGCAGGACGATATTTAACTGTTATTTTTATTCAAAAGTTTAGTAATCGTGCCTTGATTATTAGTGCCCGAAATATGGATAAAAAGGAGCGAAAGCAATATGGCAAGTAAAACTATTTCCATTTCTGAAAATATAAGTATTTCTGAAGCTTCTGAATTTTGGGATACTCATAGTGTTTCGGATTGCCATTCTCACATAGTACAATTAGAATATGCGCCGGAAGAAGAAATAACTTTTGTTGCTATTGCCGATAATTTATTGAACAAGGTGGGACAACAGGCAAAAGAGCATGGTGTATCGATGGAAACATTAATTAATTTATGGATTCAGGAAAAAGTAGGAATTGCTGCATAAGGTCTGATTTAATATTCACGGGAGGAAAAAATGAAAAAGTATCAATTAACACAGGTAATATTTGCTATTGTTTTTTTAGCAAGTTGGATATTCTCATCCAACATTGTACTGGCTCAAACTGGGTCAGGAACAGAGAGTCCAACCTCAGCACCGAGCATGGAAAAGACCCTTGGGACATCTGAGGATGTTTTTCCACCTGCTCCTAATCCAACACCACCTGCATCTGTGAACACAAAAAAACCATTACCCAAAATAGAAAAGCAGGATATCCTTATTACTGGTGAAGACAGGTCAAAGATGAAGCATGAAGAAGAAAGGGTTCCTATTGAAAAACAACCAGCAAGTGTGACCGTTCCTGCTGTTGGGGTCTTAAAGACAGAAGCACCAGAGATGTTGCCTGTTCCTAAGGTGGTAGAAAATCAGGTAATTAAACCATCCCGGGCATCCAGTACGGTAATCCAAACACCCCTTTATTCATTTTCTGTCAAGTTTGGAAGTAAAGAATCATTAGCCTATGATTTTTCTCATTCCAGAGAGGCACAAACACAAAAGGCACAAAAATTTTCCTATAGCTTTGGTGTGCAAAGGGAAAAGTCTGATGGATTTAGCCATGAGGGCACAAGCACTTCTCCCTTTGGATGTTTTAGTACAGATGGATTAAATGGGGAGGGTGTTATCTATTTTAAGGATTATTCTGTACGAACAGGTATATCTTATTTTAGTCATGTTGTTACCCTTCCTTATAAAGGGACAGTAACGCAGGAGAATAAATTAGAGAAGGGTGGATTTGCTGATTATGATATAAAGATACCAGGTGGCTCGGCATTGAAGCTTGGCATCAACTCTAACAAGTGTACCCTGTCTGATTCTGCTGATGCCAATAGCGTTTCTGGTTACCTGAAGTTTACTACCCCATTTACAGCAAATACCCCGCCTATTGCCATTGGAAGCATTATCTCACATGAAAAGGTAACTCGCGAAGGGACATCAAGTTATAATAACGGTTATTATTCTCTATATGCTGAATCCAAGCATATCAATATCTCTAAGGTTAATCTTGATGTCAAGGTATCTGTGGATGGCTACAAAAATGGGGATACTACCTCAGATCAGTTAGATTATTTTGTTGCAGCATCTTACCCATGGAAACCTGATACAGTTTTTCAAATGAATATAGAAAGAAAGCTATCCTTGCCAGGGTTTAGTGAAAACTATATTCATGAAGATTATATCAGTATAAATCCTGAGTTAGAACCACAATCCAGTACAAAGATACGGGTTGGTGGAAATTGGTATATGTCCCAGAATGTTTATTTGAGTGGAAGTATCTTTAGTGAAAATGTTTCTAATTTTCTCAGCTGGAGAAAGGCTACGGCTACAGATACGCTTTATCAACCAGCAAATATTGGTGATGTTAAATTATCCGGGATAGAGTTGAGATTACAACACAACCTGACAAAAAATTTGGTTCAATCCATTAGCCTTATTGATACAAACTATAAGAATTCAGATGGTAAGGTTGTGCCTTATATTCCAAATGCAAGATTGATAATTGGGTTGGGATATGCAGATAACAAGGATTTATCTGCATCATTAAATGGTGAATATATAAGTAATAGATATGCATCCCTTGATAGTAAGGATAAAGAATTGAAAAGCTACTTTCTTGTAAATCTAACAGCAAATAAACAAGTTAATAATACCTTATCCTGTACATTCGATTGGGAGAATCTGCTTGATGAAGAATGTGAGGTAAGAGATGGATATTATGGCAACCCGACAATTGCTAAGATAGGGTTGAAATTGAAATTTTAGGATGGGATTCACCGCAGAGACGCAGAGACACAGAGAAAACAAGGATAAATCATGGGTGCAATAAATAAATTTTGAATTTTTTCTCTCTCTGTGTCTCCGCGTCTCTGCGGTGAAATTCCTTAAAAGGAGGAAGTCATGTTTCAAAGTTATAATCTTTTACAAATATTAATCCAGGGTGGCATAGCCATGATCCCTTTATTAATCTGTTCCTTGATAGTTGTGGCAATAATTATGGAGAGGTTTATGGCTTATCGACGAATAAAGTTTGATGTAGAGGATGCATTATACAAGATTCAACATAACATACTCAAGGGAAATATTTTAGAGGCAGTCAGCCTTTGTGAATCAAAGGCATCACCAATAGCCATAGTGCTTAGGGCAGGGCTCTTAAAATATGATCGAGACAAGGATGAGATATTAGAGGCAATGGAACGAGTCAGGATGGAAGAGATTAAAAAACTAAAAAAATATGTCTGGGTAGTGGGTACTATTGGAAGTTGTGCCCCATTTATTGGTTTGTTTGGTGCTATTATTGGTATCATAAGAGTCTTTTATAATATTGCAGCCACTGGTTCAGGCGGAATAACTGTTGTTTCAGGTGGGCTGGCTGAGGCATTAATCGCTACAGTCGTTGGTTTGGCTATAGCAATTATTGCGGTTATTGGGTATAATTGGTGTATAGTAAGTATTTCTAATGCAACTGAAGAGATGAAGATTTATACCCTCAGGTTATTGGAGATATTGGCAGATTGTCGAGAGAAATAGAATGGGGGATTTATAAATGAAAACCTTTATCGATGAAAACAATGAAGAAAAGATAATAGGGACGATAAATATCACCCCTTTTACAGATATGTTTTTAATTCTATTGCTTATATTTATGATAGCCACACCATTTTTGATGCAGGAAGGAATAAAGGTTAATCTGCCCTCATCAGGAGTAAGTCAGGAGCAGCCTGAAGGGGTAATAGTCACTCTGACAAAAGACAATAGGATATTTATTGAAGATACGGAAATAACCATGGAAAATCTCAGCAATGCTTTGATAAAAAAGATTGGAGAGGCTAAGGAAAAACTGGTTATTGTTCGTGGAGATACGACGGTTATGTTGGGAAGTGCAGTAAATATTATGGATATGGCAAAGCTCGCAGGGGCAACAAAGATAGCGATTGCTACAGAGAAAATAGAGGAAACCGACAG
>JAZDHC010000097.1:0-3963 GCA_043806395.1 Candidatus Desantisiibacteriota bacterium
TGGTTGGGTTTTTAATAGCTTCGGCAATAGCCTGTTTGGTTATCTCATGAAATGTGAGACGATGTATTTCCTTTCCTTTTCCAAGCTCTTGAGCCAGATGCCAGGCAATTGCCTCTCCCTCGCGATCAGGGTCAGGGGCAAGAAATATCTTGTCAGCTGTTGCTGCTGCGGCCTTAAGCTGAGCCATTGTTTTTTTTCTACTCAGAATAACCTCATATGTGGGCTTAAAATCTTTTTCAATATCTACCCCCAATTTCTTCGCAGGCAGGTCCCTGACATGTCCCATGGAAGCCAATACCTGATAATCATTCCCCAGATACTTATTGATTGTCTTTGCCTTGGCTGGCGATTCAACGATAACTAATGATTTCATAAAAAATATCTCCTCGTATAATATGTTATTTGTACTGCCCAAGCTCATAATCTGCGATTTTTTTACTTCGATTAAATTGGAACATCACCTATTTATTTGCAATCCCTCTCTGTCATTTCGAACTACTGTGAGAAATCTTTCCCTGCCTTCACACATCCCTTTCCATCACATAATCCCCCAGCAACAAAAGGGATTTCTTTGCCTCAGAATCAGGAAGATCGTTTATTGCTTCCTTTGCCAGATCAATATATTTGCCAGCCACACCCCTTGCATATTCAAAGGCATGATAAAATCGTAGGTTATCGATTATCCATTTTATATTATTGGCATCAAAATCCCCTGATTCCAGAATTTGTTCAAAAAGGTTTCTTTCATTTGAGGGAGCATTTTTGAAGAAAAAGATAACAGGCAGGGTTATTCTTCCTTCCCGGAGATCATTACATACTAATTTTCCAAGCCGTTTTTCATCCCCGGTAATATCCAGAATATCATCTATTATCTGAAACCCTGTACCAAGATTTTGTCCATATAATTGCCATTTATCACATTGTTTCTCATCTTGTCCACCAAGATACGCCCCACAATGGCAGGATGCAGAGATTAATGCCGCTGTTTTTTGTTCAATAATCGTTAGATATTCAGCCTCAGTTAGATTACTATGCCCAGTACTCATGGATTGAATTATTTCACCCTCGCATGTCTTATTTACAGCCGAAGAAACAATCCGTTGAAGACCAATATCTCCCTCAATAAGCAAGAGTGAGATGGCATTTGAGTAGAGATAATCTCCAACTAAGATAGAGATATGATTCCCCCATCTTGAATTTACAGATGCTATGCCCCGGCGCAAGATAGCATTATCAATAACATCATCATGAATAAGGGTAGCAGTATGAATCAATTCCACGGCTGTTGCAATATCTATCACCCCTTTGCCCTGATAACCACATGCCTTGCTACTGAGCAAAACAAGGGCAGGCCGTAACCTTTTCCCACCTGTTTTGAGAATATCCTCAGCCAGATTGGCAATGGATAAAGGAGATTGATACAAAACATTCCTTAATCTTGTTTCTACCTCATTGAGCTCTGGAGCGATTATAGCGTAAATGTCTTTTAATTTCATTCCTTTTCTTTCCTTAATCTGCGTAATCTGCGTAATCTGCGGATATATTATCCCAACATCTTCTTTATCTGCAATACAATATCCGTAGGTGAAAATGGCTTCAGGATATACCCATCTGCCCCACATTCAAAACCAGTTATACTATCTGCTTCCATAGTTCGAGTAGCTGTCAGCATAATAATATGAATATGTTTTGTTTCAGGATTACCCTTTACTTCCCGACAAACCTTATAACCATCCATCTTTGGAATCATAACATCAAGCAGGATAAGATCCGGGGAGACCTTTTTCACCATATCCATAGCAGCCTCACCGTCCATTGCCTCAAAGGTAGCATAGCCCTGCTTTTTTAAGGTAAAAACCAATGCCTTGACAATATTAAGCTCATCATCGACAACAAGTATCTTTTTGTCCATTAAAGTATTCTCCTTTTTCTATCCAAATATCATTTTCAATGCCGCAATCCCCAACACAACTGCCAATACCTTGCGAATGATTTTATTGCTCGCCCTTTGACTCCCATATCGTGAACCCAGACAGCCTCCCAGAGTAACGGCTATTGCCAGAAAAATTATTTCCTTTGGCACGAAGGCAATCTTAGAAAGGCACCCTGTCAGCCCGAAGATAGAATTTACCAAAACAAAGACAGCGATTATACCACAGACGACTTGTGCCTCTGCCCAGCCCATGAGTATGAATAATGGACTTAATAGAAAACCGCCCCCTGTCCCGGTAAGCCCGGCAACCAAACCAAGCAATGCCCCTACCAGCAAGCTGATACTTAGACGGGGTGGTCGCAAAACTTGCTGTCCGCCTCCTTGCGAGGCAAAAACAAGTTGATAGCTGGCAAATAAAAGAACAACTCCCACAATGAGCTTAAAAACAGTGGCTTGAAGGGTTATAAAACCACCCAGAAAGGCACATGGTATTGAGGTAATGAGAAAAGGCCACAAAATAGACCATGAAAACCGTCCTGCCCTGATGTATGTTATTGAAGCAATAGAGGCTACAATGATATTCAGGATTAGCGATGAAGGTTTCATGATTGCCGGGGCAATACTCAAAAATGCCATGGCCGCAACATAACTTGTTCCTCCTCCCATGCCAACAGAGGAATATAATAAGGCAATAACAAACATGAGAATGGTTAATATAATGGTAGTGGTAACATCCATGGAGTTTTACCCTTTATGGGGACATTTCGCAACACACTGAATCCTCAACCCCCCAATCTCAACGACATCCATTGGTTGAATATATAACGACTCTTCTCCATCAAGCCCACCATTAACCATTATCCCGCTTTCTCCCTTATCATCAGAGTATCTGGCAACAATAGATGCAGCCTTAAGCAAATATTCCCGATTAATCTCACCCCTGCAAATAGCCATAGGCCCCTTCTGATTTGTGACCTGAAGCCGTATATCCTTCTCCTCAATTAAGCTAACAAGCCTGTTATTCTCCTCGTCATTTCTGGCTACAATAACCTTTAGTGTTTCAGATAGCCTGAAATGCCTTCCCAATTTCAAAAGCTGGACATCATTTAACGAAGGGTCAGGGGTAGAGACAAGTAAATCCCTCATCCTTCTGGCAAATTCAGCATCAGTCAAGAGACAGCCACCTGCAGGATTTGGATAGTCAGTAATGTTAAGTTGTTCTGCCAGTGCTATTTGGGGCTTTCTTGAACGACCCGAGATGGCAAGCAACTTTTCTCTGTCTATCCATCCATTTTGCTCTGGAATTGTTGGTGTAAGTAATTTAGCCGATAATGGTCTCAGCACCAACCCGTCAAGCCCGCTCTCTTTTTCTATTGTGTTCATTGCCCTTTTATGCTGTGACATGGGTCTCTGTCCCAGAACCTCGCCAGTGACAATAAATGATGCCCCTGTCTTCAGCATATATTCCCCTGCCTTCTTAAGCATCAAAGTATGGCAATCAATACACGGGTTTATCCCTTTCCCATAACCATGTTTTGGATGCTTAACAATCTCCATGATTTCTTCAAATATATCCAATATCTTAAACGGTATGCCAAGCTTCTCAGCAGCCTTTTCTGCCTCATTCTTGTTTTGTTTGCAGGCACAAAAGGATGTAGCAAAGTTTATTGCCTCTACCTCTATCCCCTGCTGCAACATCAGCCCGACCGCTAAAACACTGTCAAGTCCACCAGATAATAATACAATAGCTTTCATATTCATCCTTAATATTTTCATGCTCCTATTCACAGGCTCGTATCCAGAAACATCATACCACATTTTTTGTTTATCGTCAATCTTTTTTTGTAAGTGTTTCTGAAAATTTTGGAAACATAACATAATTTCGGTTTGTGGGGACGGTTCACCTTTGTTTGAAAGCTTGCGGTTAGTTGAGAGTGCAATATTCCCCCTTAGAAAAGGGGGTTAGGGGGTTGTATTCTGTAGATGATGTCCCCTTGCCCGAAAGGAATCATATGAAAAACGATGAAAGT
>JAZDHC010000098.1:0-4463 GCA_043806395.1 Candidatus Desantisiibacteriota bacterium
ATGATTGAACAACCGAAAGCAATTGTAGAATCGAAAGCAATTGGACAACCGAAAATAATTGAGCAATCGAAAGCAATTGTAGAATCGAAAATAATTGAAGAACCGAAGATGATTGCGAAGGCATGTGGCTAATTGCATAACGAGGCAATGCACCTAACCAGCGGGGATGCGGCGACTAACCGATATTTTATTTTGCTTGCAACATTTTGTGGCTATTCGCCCCGCCGTTAGGTGATCTTATCGTTATATTGCATCGTCACCAAGCAAACAAACAACACATATGAAAGCTAAACACCTCACTATTACGATGGCGCTGATGGCCGTATTCTTTTCAGGCTGCGAGACATCAACAGTCCAGCAGTGGCATCCTGATAGTAGTCTGAGTTTAAGCAAGAAGGCTCCCTCGGACATCCTTATAGGTGGCAAAATAGGATATACCCGGGTCTCCGACTATCCTTCCCAGCCGATTGCGACCCAAGGGAGTAGATCTGTGGATGGTCGCATATTACAACACTATGTCGTTGGAAACATTGCCGAATGTCCGGCTGCAAATATGGAGTCCGACAGCACCGGCGCCATTCAAAAGCTAACTCTCAATTCGGTAGGCCAATTGCTGTTTTTTGACACAAGCGGGGCGATGATGGAAACACCATGCACACCGGGCATCACCGTCTTGGTAACCACAAAAGAAGATAAGGGAAAAATAGAAGACGCTTTACTTAACCCTTTTGAAATTCAAGTAGTTAGAAGCTAAATACGGAAACATAGGAAAGCATCCCATATTTCCTGATGAATTTTTCCAAGCATTTTAATTTTTTACTTGACTTGAGTGGGTTTTATAAGGTATAATATTTATCAGATAGGAGAGAGTAAGGTGCAAACCTTGAATATTGAATTCACAATATCTTGGTAAACCAAAAAAATGAACCAGACAAAACTGGTTATTTTTAGGTAGATAGATATAAATAGGAGGGTTAAATGCCGTCAATTTCAATGTTCTATGGAATTATTATTTATCTGTATTTCAAAGATGATAAACAACATAAGAAACCGCATATTCATGTTAAGTACCAAGAGAATGAAGTAATTGTTGCTATTCCTGATGGTGAAATTTTGGATGGTAATATCCCAAGTTCAAAAATGAAACTCCTGCAGGCATGGATTGAATTACATAAGGATGAACTTGCAGCAGATTGGGAGCTTGCCGTATCAGGTCAGCAACCTTATAAAATTGATCCTTTGAGGTAAGGTGATGAATCCAAGAGTTACTAAAGTTATACCATCTGATGATTATAAATTGATACTGACTTTTACTAATGGAGAGCGTAAAATCTATGATTGCTATGATTTATTAAACTTCGGTGTATTTGAAGAATTACAAGATAAAAATTATTTCAAACAGGTAAAAATTACAGATGGTACCACTACCTGGCCACATGAACAAGATTTATGTCCTGATACACTTTATATGGATTCAATAAAAGAAAATGTCTAATAAATTAATCCAACGGATGGCAAAAAAACGCCACCGCTGATTTTTAGGGCAGAATTGGGATCGGACATCGACAGGCTGTTACGGAATAGGAATTTGGCCTGAGAGGTATACAATATGCAAGGCAAACGCATCTAAATTCTACAATTTTGTTAACCTCTTGCCACCGATTTTACTGGATAAGTACCTTATTCGTTTTAGGTTTTTGGAGGCATGAGAAGGAAGCAACGGATTATCAAGAGCAAGCTGCTTAATAGGATAATCTTGAGTTTCCTTTTATGCCTAAAAAACCTCTGTGTTTAGAATAATAATAGCTAAAGTAGTTACCTAATGTTAATAAAGAACATAACACCATAAATGTTGCACTTGCTACTGGCATGTGCGGCAAATCGACATCAGGTAATCGGCATACCACAATTATCTTCCCCCTCATGTGCCACCACCACCATGCCAGCCCTATCAGCTTCATTTATTAAATCATTCATCAAAAATGTTCTTCCCGCCTCAACAACCAGAACACTTGCCTTTGCCTTAATCATTGAAGATATGGTCTCCTTGCCCACGGTGGGCACATCAAATCTGAGGTCATGATTTGTGCTGCTTACCTTTATAACCACTGCCCCGCCCTTAGTTAACATTCCGCCACGAAGGATTGTCTCATCCGTTCCCTCGATTGCCTCAACTGCTATAACCATTTTATCCTTAACCACGATTGTTTGACCAATACCCATGTCAGCCACCTTTTTAGCTATGCCAAATCCATAATCCATGTCCTGTTTTTGTCTGTCATCTGGCTCTTTTTGGCTAAGCACACCTTGTGATGGAATAAGCCGACCAAGGTAAGCAGTTTGTTCTGCCACCGTAAACCCTTCCCTTTCCAATTCTTGTGTTATTGCCAACATCAAGTGAGCATCATCCCATATATCTAATCTTGAGAGAATCTGCCTTGCCCGCTCATCGAGATTCAGCCCCAACAACAGCCTTTTATCTACCTTGCCAACAAATAATATATCCTTCACTTGTTGTTGATGGAGTATATCAATAATCCGAGACACCTCACCCAACCCAACCCTTATTGTTCCTTCAGGCAAAAGGTGATTTTCCACTACACTTATGACCATAGGCTTATCACCCATTGCCTGTATTTCATCAATAGCTACAGCCGGAAGCTCCCCTGCCCCGGCAATTACACCTATTGTCTTTTCGTCCATTTCTAAAAATCCCCCTACCTGATTACCGATTACCGATTACCTCTTCCTTCCTCCGGCATATCCCCCTCTTTGCTGTTTTCACAAACCCTACTAAGTGTTCCAGCTCTGGGGTCATCTCCAGTTCATTTTGTATTGATGATAGAGCCTGATTGGTATTGAGTCCAGAGTGATATAATAATCGATATGCCTTTTTCAGCAATCCCCGCACCTGTGAGGAAATACCTGCCCGTCGCATACCAACCATATTCAAACCAGAGACAGCCGCCGGATGACCATCTACAAGGGCATATGGGGTAACATCCTGCACTACCTTAGAACACCCTCCAATCATAGCAAGTCTGCCTATTCTGACAAATTGATGAATCCCAACTAATCCAGAGATAAAGGCATTATCCTCAACTACTACATGACCGCCAAGCGTAGCATAATTAGCCATAACTATATTATCCCCAATCTGGCAATCATGGGCAATATGGACATTTGCCATAAAAAAATTATCATGACCTATTCTGGTAGCATCATTTTTATGCCAGCCTCGATGAATGGTCACGAATTCACGGATAACATTATTATCCCCGATAATGACATATGATTCATCATGCTTATAGCCCTTGATCTGTGGATTATCCCCAATGATCACACCAGCATGGATCTCACAGTTTGTGCCAATGGTTGTCCAGTTGGTGAGTATGGCATGGCTGCCAATCTGTGACCCTTGACCAATTTTGACATGTTCGCCAATTACAGCAAAGGGGCCAACTATCACCCCTTCATCAAGCTGTGCCTCTGGATGGATAATTGCGGTGGGATGAATATTTTTCATGAGTACCTCAATCTTTTAATAGGATTAGAAAATATGGCATGGTTTAAATCAGGGTAACAAATTGTGTAGAGTCGCCATGTATGGCGATTCTACTGTCTTTCCCTAATTCCCCCTTAAAAAAGGGGGTTAGGGGGTTGTAATTCTCTGTATCATCTGTGACCCTGCGGTGAACAATTTTGAACCATGCCGAAAATCCTCGCAAAGCCGCAAAGACTGCAAAGAAACAAACCTTTGGGTCTCAATAAGTTACAGCATTGGCATCTTTATAGCAATACTCAGTTTTCTTTGTATCCAATAAAACTACCAATCAAATCCTGAAATGATGTGGGCTTGTATCTGTTGAAGCCCTCCTCATCCACATAGACGAAATCATACCTTGTATCTGATTGTACTGGAAACCAGCGGATATCAGGGTTGAGAATAGAATGTGGTGAGTCTGGAAAATCCTTATGTAATGCCATATTGGTTACTCGCTTTTCTTTTTTGCGTGCGTCTCAGGGTTGCCGAGGTGCTTACGCTGTTTGGTCTCAATCCTTTTGATGCTTTCCACTACCGGCAATTCTTCGGGCATCGTGCTGCCCAACTCCCGGATGGTTTGCCGCACCTTCGCACCAACTTCACGATGCGTTCGGTTCGCGACATCTTTCCCTTTTACCTCTTCTCTACGCAGTTTTTCTTCTGCCTGAGTTGCTCGGAACAGGTTCGCCGCTAATTCCGTACTGCCCATATGATCCAGAATCTTCTGGCTTTTTTTCAAGCCTTTTCGCTGATGAATATCTTCCTGTTTTAATCCGCGGGCACATGCCAGTAGCAAGTGCAACACTTCTCTGTCAACTTGTTGACACTACACATATTGAAATTATTCGGAAACTTCAAAGGGTGTAATGGATTAGGGAAGGGGTTTTTAATTACGATTAATTGACAGTCTGACAATAGT
>JAZDHC010000099.1:0-3319 GCA_043806395.1 Candidatus Desantisiibacteriota bacterium
TGGATATTTGTTTGCCCTCTGTATTACCACATAAAGACATACTTGTAGTCACCAGAAAAAAGCTGGCAAAACAGCGGAAACATCTTGAAAAACAATAGGTTATGACGAATTTTTGCTTGCTCGTTGGGGTGAACTTCCGTTTTATAATTGAAGAGATAACCGGCGGTGGCAAGACAGAAGCCGCATTAACGCTTGTCCACCGTTTGATGGCTGATGGTTTGGCTTCCGGATTATTTCTCGGTCTGCCGACAATGGCAACTGCCAATGCAATACACAAGAGGGTAAAGGCAATGTACCACAGCTTGTTTAATAACACATCCAACCCTTCGCTTGTTCTGGCACACTCCACTGCTCGTATGGTGCTGGAAATGGAAGAGAAAAACAGGGTGGATAGAGGCTATGGCACAGATGAGGATAGTGCCTCGCAAAATTGCTCAGCATGGTTATCAGACAGCCGCAAAAAGGCTTTGCTGGCAAATGTGGGTGTAGGAACTATTGATCAGGCATTGATTGCTGTTTTATCAGCCAGACACCAGTCTTTGCGGCTTTTTGGGCTTTGCCAAAAGGTGTTGATTGTGGACGAGGTACATGCTTGCGATTCCTATATGTTAAAATTGCTGGGCACATTACTGCGATTTCATGCGGCATTTGGCGGTAGTGCCATCCTTCTTTCAGCCACACTGCCGCAAACGATACGGGCACAACTTCTTAAATCCTTTGACCTGGGAGCCAATTTTTCAGATATAAAACCAGTGAGTATGGCATATCCCTTGCTTACCTGCTTGTCTATCCATGGGCTCAAAGAGATTCCTGTTGTTGCCCGTAAAGATACCAGCCGTTCTGTTACCGTGCAGCACCTTCACCATATTGATGAGGTAGTGAAGCAATTGCAGACAGTGATTGAGGTTGGAGGCTGTGCCTGCTGGGTGCGAAACACGGTTTATGATGCAGTAGAGGCTTATCAGCAATGGACTAAATCTTTTGGGGTAGAGGGTGTTCGGTTATTCCATGCTCGGTTTGCCCTTGGTGACAGACTCCAAATCGAGCAGGATGTCCTTCGTCTCTTTGGTACAGAGAGCATTGCAGAAGACCGTAGGGGACAGCTGCTTATAGCTACTCAGGTAGTAGAGCAGTCGTTGGATATAGATTTTGATTATATGGTATGCGACCTTGCACCTATTGACCTTGTAATTCAGCGGGCAGGCAGGTTGAAAAGGCATAGCCGGGATTTGCAGGGTAATCGAATAAAAGGAAAGGATGAACGGGGTGAGACGATACTTGGTGTCTTAATGCCAGATGCTCTGGATAATGCTGATAAAAACTGGTACAAGGAGATGTTTCCCAAAGCCTATGCTGTCTATCCGCACCATGGACAATTGTGGCTGACAGCTCACTGGCTGCAAAAGCAAGGGAGGTTTTCTATGCCTGAGGATGCCCGTGTGATGATTGAGTCGGTTTATGGTGAGGATGCCAGCCAACTTGTGCCAGATGGCTTAAAGAAGATTGAGGATTCTGCCGATGGTAAGGATATGGCTAATGCCTCAATGGGAAGGCTGAATAGCTTGAATCTTGATAAGGGTTATCTGTCCACTATGAATCAGTGGCAGGATGACACTATTGCCCTTACCCGATTGGGTGAGATAACTATGATGGTTCGCCTTTGCCGTTTAGTCAACGGACAGATTGAACCATTGTTTACTGGAACAGGACATGACTGGGAATTGTCGCAACTATCTGTACGACATGTGTATGTGAATAAGGAACTACCTGAGTTTGAAGCAAAAATCAAGGTGGCCAAGCAGGCAATGCCTGATAAAGGATGTTATTGTGTGCTTGTACCGCTTGAATTATCAGGAGAGAAATGGATAGGTAAGGCACTGAACAAGCAGGGTGAAATAATTCAATTGGGATATGATAACTGTATTGGCTTGCAAATAAAAGGAGGAAAAACTGATGAATCTGATTAACGATGAGTGGATACCTGTCCGCTTAAAAAACAGCACAATTCGCACCATTGCCCCATGGCAGATTACAGAAGAAGAAATAATTGAGTTGGCTTCCCCGCGACCTGATTTTAATGGGGCAATGATTCAATTCCTGATAGGACTTCTGCAAACTACCTGTGCACCTGAGTATCCTAAGGATTGGAGACAAAGGCTGACAAACCCACCAACATCAGAGGAATTAAAGCAAGCCTTTACACCTATTCAACATGCCTTTAATCTTGATGGAGAGAAGCCGAGGTTTATGCAGGACTCAAGTCTGGCAAAAGAGGAAGGCAACTGTAATATTGATGCCTTATTGATTGAGGTGCCGGGTGAAAACACCCTGAAAGAGAATAAAGATCACTTTATTAAACGAGGAGATGTTAATCAATTCTGTCCGGCATGTACAGCTATGGCATTGTTCACCCTCCAGACCAATGCACCCTCTGGTGGGGCAGGACATCGTACCGGGTTGCGTGGCGGCGGACCACTGACAACCATTATCCTGGGTGAAAACCTATGGGGTACAGTCTGGCTCAATATCATGGAAAAGGATGTATTCCTGGCAAAAAGCAGAGATTGTAACAAAATCAAAGATGCGGACAGCTTTCCCTGGTTGGACACTACACGAATCGGAAAGGAAACTACCCCTGAGGATGTACACCCAAACCAAAACTTCTGGGCAATGCCAAGACGGGTGTGGTTGATTTCGCAAGGGTTAACCGGAGTATGCTCTCTATGCGGCAAAGAGAGCAACCACCTTTACAGGAAATATGTTACCAAAAATTATGGAATAAACTATAATGGGGCATGGCTGCATCCCCTATCACCATATTATATAGATAAAAATGGTAGCCCATCAACCCCCATACATCCACAGCCAGGTGGAATAGGCTATCGGGATTGGCTGGGACTGGTTCAAAATGATCCGGATAAGAACCGTAAGCCGGCTATGATAATAGAACATTTTATTCAACATCGACGAAAAGACCTACGGTTATGGGCGTTTGGTTATGATATGGATAATATGAAGGCGAGATGTTGGTATGAGGGGATAATGCCGTTAGTATCAGTAGATGATGAGCTCCGAGGTGAGTTTGAAATTCGTGTAACATCACTTATCTTGACTGCCCAAATGATTGCCAGAGAGACCAAAACTCAGATTAAAAAGGCATGGTTTGACCCCAAACATAAAACAAAAGGGGATTTATCATTTGTTGAGTCTCGCTTCTGGCAGGAGACCGAAGCAGAATTTTATCACACTTTGTATGCATTAAAGGATGTTTTAACCAATAAAACAGATGTGATTCCAGTGCTTGAGGTATGGCATAACA
>JAZDHC010000100.1:0-4470 GCA_043806395.1 Candidatus Desantisiibacteriota bacterium
ATTTCCATTGTTTTTCATATGATTTCTTTCGGGCAAGGGACATCATCTACAGAATACAACCCCCTAACCCCCTTTTCTAAGGGGGAATTTTACACTCTTAACTAACCGCAAGCTTTCAAATAAAGGTGAACCGTCCCGAAAGTGGCGATACTCTCTTTATTAATCTGTGTAATCTGCGGATATAATTCCTTGTTTCTAATTGCATAGATCAAAAAACTACTTGCCTTTACCGTCATTTTATGATATTATTTAACATATGATTATATTATTAATCTCTGCCTACATTGCCGACTTAATTATAGGAGACCCTGAATGTCTACCGCACCCTGTCCGATGGATGGGTAAATTAATAGGATTTCTGGATAAAAGATGGAACAAGGGGATAGGCTGGTTTGTGCGAATAAAGGGGATATTCCTGACCATTGTTGTTGTTGGTATAACTACTGCTCTGGCATATCTATCCATAGAAATTTCCAAAAGGATTCATCCCCTGCTGGGTGCATTGGCAGGGATATATGTGGCTTATACCACCTTTGCTATAAAAGACCTATGTGTCAAGGCAAGAGACATCCTGAGAGAATTAGAAAAAGGTTCTATAGTCAATGCCAGGCACAAGCTTTCTATGATTGTAGGCAGGGATACACAATGCCTACAACAAGATGAGATTATTGTTGCCACAATAGAAAGTGTGGCAGAAAGCACGAATGATGGGGTCATTGCCCCTTTGTTTTATTTAATCCTTGGTGGTCCTGTATTGGCTATTGCCTATCGGGCAATAAATACCCTTGACTCCATGGTTGGCTACAAGAATGAAAAATACATGAACTTTGGATGGTTTTCTGCACGGTTGGATGATATAGTTAATTTTATTCCAGCCCGAATTTGCGGTTTTTTGATCCCTGTATCATCCTTTCTCTTGGGCAAGGGTTTTTCATCCTCTTTTAGTATCATGTTTCGCGACCATAGGAATCATGCTTCACCCAATAGCGGTATTCCAGAGGCAGCCATGTCTGGTGCGTTAGGGATAAGATTGGGTGGGGATGCCTGGTATGGAGGAATTTTCCACAAAAGACCATTTATGGGTGAAGATAAAAGGGAAATTGCAGCAGCTATGATTAATCAGGCATTGGTCATTTGCATTATCAGCTCTTTTCTGTTGATAGCCCTGGGGATAATCTTTGTTAAGCAAAATCATCTTTTTTGCCGATAACAATAATTGAGGTGATAAGGATGATAATATGCCATAGGATTGTTCTTTTTTTCTTGATACTCTGTCTGATAATCCCCGCAGGTTGTAACCTTGAGGATGTAAAGGCAATAAGTGTAGCCAAAAGGAATGCTATCAATGCAGCCAGAGAGCATCCTGATGCAAAAAGTGCCAGAGTCATTGCCGTAAAAAGAATAAAAAAGTCAGAGGATGCCCAGAAATTCTTGAAAAACAGGGGCTGGTTTTACCCTGTTGGAAGTGTTCATTCAGGGGATATTCTGGTCGTGGTAAAGGTATCTTTCAGGGGTGAATTCTTTGGAACCATAGTAGTTTATGTATGTGATGCTGGGGGAAGGGTGAGAAGATAGGCTGAAGAAAGGCTGTAGGCTATTAGGCTGTAGGTTGAAGACGGAAGACTATTAAGTACTAACCTACAGTCTAATAACCTACAGCCTATAGCCTAATTATAAAAGGAGGTTCTTAAAAATGTCTACGCGACAAGATGTATTGGTTGTTGGCTCAATTGGATTGGATTCAGTAAAGACACCATTTGGTGAAGTTTCTGAGGTTTTGGGGGGATCGGCTATCTATTCCTCTCTATCTGCATCCTATTTTACAAGTGTAAAATTAGTTGGGGTGGTTGGTGAAGATTTTCCTGTTCAGCATGTAGAATTATTGAAAAAGCACGGCATTGACCTGACCGGGTTACAGACACTTCCGGGAAAAACATTCCGGTGGAAAGGGAATTATGGTTATGACCTTAATGAGGCTATTACCCTTGACACAGAACTTAATGTCCTATCAGGTTTTAATCCACAACTCCCTGAGGTTTATAGAGATATAAAATATGTGTTTTTAGCTAACATTGACCCTGATTTGCAACTCTCGGTGTTAAAGCAGTTAAGAGAACCAGAGGTTGTTGTGTGCGATACCATGAATTTCTGGATACATGGGAAAAGGGATGCTCTCATCGAGGTATTGCACCTCGTGGATATAGTTGTCATGAATGATGCTGAGGCAAGAGAGTTATGCAGCGAGCCAAATCTTGTTAAAGCAGGCAGAACAATCCTTTCATGGGGACCAAAGCGGGTTATTATCAAAAAAGGGGAACATGGGGCATTGATGTTTGCTAATGGCTCATTTTTTTCCGCACCTGCGTATCCACTTGAGAATATTTTTGACCCAACAGGTGCTGGTGATACCTTTGCTGGTGGATTTGTTGGGTATCTTGCCTCTTGTGGACAAATGAATGATATGGATATGAGAAAAGCAATCATCTATGGAGCAACCATGGCCTCATTTGTAGTTGAGGATTTTAGTGTTCAAAGAACAGCGACACTGAATCAACAGGAGATAAAGGATAGGTATCAGGAATTTCAGGAAATGGTTCATTTTGGGGAGTAGGGAATATTCACCGCAGAGACGCAGAGGCACAGAGAAAAGGAAGTAGCACCTCTATCAATGGAAGTAAATTAGAGATAACAGAAGTGTATGGTAAATAGATTTTGGGCATGGTTCAAATCAGGGTAACAAATTGAGCAAGCAAGTATCTATGTTTCCCTAATTCCCCCTTAGAAAAGGGGGTTAGGGGGTTGTAATTCTCTGTATCATCTGTGACCCTGCAGTGAACAATTGTCATTTTGGGGAGTAAAAATGTTTGGTAAATGGTTTGATAAACTGAAAAAAGCCCTTAATCCTACAAAGCTTGGATTTTTCAAGTTCTTTGCCAAGGATGAAACCGTTTGGGAGGAAATTGAAGAGGCTTTTATTAATACGGATGTTGGCATAGAAACAGCTCTTAAAATAGTGGATGAGTTGCGAAATAGTTCGGTTAAACCAGAGGGATTAAGAAAGGCGTTGAAGGAAAAAATAAGCAGCATATTAGGTACGCAGGTATCTTGTCTAAACTTTCCTCTTTCAGGTGTGCCGGCAATCTTTTTGTTTATTGGCGTAAATGGCTCTGGCAAAACAACTACTATTGGTAAATTAGCCTTTAAGCTCAAAGCCGAGGGCAAGAGTGTCTTAATCGCTGCCGCTGATACCTATCGTGCGGCAGCTATCCCACAGCTTGAGGAATGGGCAAAGAGATGTGGGGTAGAGATATTAAAACAAAATGAAGGGGCAGACCCGGGTGCAGTAGCTTATGATGCTATTGATGCAGCCATTGCCCGAGGCATTGATGTTGTCCTGATTGATACAGCTGGCCGTCTTCACACCAAACAACACCTTGTTCATGAAATAAAAAAAATCCGTGGAATATGTGAAAAGAAAATACCCGGTGCGCCTCATGAAATGCTATTGGTTCTTGACGCAGTCTCCGGGCAGAATGGACTTATTCAGGCTCAAAGCTTTTTAGAAACAGTAGGAATATCCGGAATTGTCCTGACCAAATTAGACGGTACGGCTAAAGGCGGTATTGTTATCTCTATTGCTAATAATCTGAATGTACCAGTGAAACTTATCGGAATTGGTGAGGGGCTGGAAGATATTGGTGAATTTGATCCCAATGAATTTGTTGAGGCATTATTTGGGGAATGATGGTTGTTATTCCCCTCCTTTTCAAGGAGGGGTAGGGGTGATTACATGCCGATTTTTTATCATTGACATAAACAAAAATCCGTGATACAATGAATAATTGCGGAAACTTACAAATCAAGGAGGACAATCAAAATGGCGAAAATTTTAATTGTTGACGATGAAAAGGACTTAGGCTGCGTATTGTGTTCCATACTTAAACTTGAAGGGCATGAAACGGCCTTGGCATTGGATGGGTATGAGGCAATTGAGTCCATAAAGAAGGAACATTATGATCTGATATTTATGGATATTAGATTGCCCGGGATAAATGGTGTGGAAACCTTTATTCAGATTAAAGAAATTGATTCAAACATAAAGGTAGTGATGATGACCGGGTTTTCAGTAGAAGACTTGATGGAGCAGGCAATTAGAGAAGGGGCATATGCCTGTATTCATAAACCCTTTGATGTCCAGAAGGTAATAAAATTAATAGAACAGATTATTGACGAAAACAAAAAAATAATCTTAATTGTTAATGGTGATGGCAAGACAAGGGAAGATATAAAAAATGCACTTACTGAAAAAGGTTACCATATCTGCATTGCAACGGAAGTTCACCCCAACGAGCAAGCAAAAATTCGTCATAACCTATTGTTTTTCAAGATGTTTCCGCTGTTTTGCCAGCTTTTTTCTGGTGACTACAAGTATGTCTTTATGTGGTAATACAGAGGGCAAACAAATATCCA